>NZ_JBFTSF010000111.1:0-18970 GCF_056399905.1 Cupriavidus sp. 01L46 | reverse complement strand
GCTTCAACGAGGACCTGACGCAAAGCGTTGAAGCGGCCAGGTCTGAACTCACACGTACATTGCAGCGTCAGCACGAACTGGAGATCGCCAACGCACGCCTTGGCGAACGCCTTAACCTTGCGCATGACCTGCATGACGGCCTGGGAGGCACACTGGTAAGCAATATCGTGGCGCTCGAACGCGCACCCCAGGATGTCCCACCGCAACGCTTCCTGTCCATCCTGAAGGAATTGCGTGACGATCTGCGCCTTATCATCGACTCGACCGCAAGCCAGCATTATGGCGAGACAACGTTGGCCGACCAGCTTGCACCGCTGCGGCACCGCCTGACGCGGCTGCTTGAAACACAAGGCATCGAATGTCACTGGTACCCTTCCGGCATTGAGGCCTGCGTTCTGCCATCCGCTAAGAGCATGGAGATCATGCGAATCGTGCAAGAGGCATTGACGAACGTGTTCAAGCACAGCCGCGCAAGCCAAGTCGAAATCGGCATGCGCTATGACGAGCAGGGCTTACGAGTCACCGTCCAAGACAATGGCGTGGGCTTCATTCCCCACGGCGATGGAGAAGACCATGGAACGGGCATGCGCAGTATGCGCGCGCGCGTCGGCAAGCTTGGGGGAATCTTCGACATCCAGTCGTCGCCAGGTGCAACGCTCCTCATGGTGCAACTTCCCCCGTTTGCCGAGCAGACGTAATGGCGAGAGACCGAAACTGGCTGTGGATTCAGTCAGATGCCAGCCGGGTCACGGCGACCGACTAAGCGTCATTTCCACCTAGTGTTCCAAGGCTGCGAACAGGCTTCCCCGCGCCCAGGAAGACGCCTTAGACTGGACGGCGGCATGTGTCGACGCGTCAACGTCCTTCCCAGGACCATTGAAGCTTTGCTGCGGCGCGGTCGCACGAGCAGCAATGCTTCAATTCGGAGCAAAGGGCCGCGTTTTGATTTGCACCCCCCCGGCTCGCCAGCCTTCTTGAGATTCCCGGGAAGTCGACCTCGTACCGCGGCGCGGCGCGCGCCTCGTCGCCCTTTATTCGACCGTGCATAAGGAATGGGCGGTATCCACAAGCGCGGAGTACGCCCCGGTTGGCGCCTCCTTTTCCGATGCATAGGCACCGCAGTCCCTCTTTCTCTCGTGCGGTAACGCGCGCCGCGGCGTGTTGACACCCCCGACGGCGCGCCGCCCGGTCTGCGTCGCACAGTAGTCCAGGGTCTGACGCAGCACCGTATCCACGCTGCGCAGCGAAATGCCATGGCGTGCAGCCACTTCCTCGCGGGTCAGTTCCTCCAGGCGCAGGCCCACCAGCACGCGCCGGTGACGGCCCGGAACGTTCTCCAGCKCACGATCGAGCGCCGCCAGATCCGAGCGCGCTTCCACGACGGCTTCCGGCCCCGGTCCATGGTCGGCAAGATGCTCGAACACGGTGTCTGCATCGGCCAGCGATGGCCAGATACGACGGTCACGCAACTGATCCGTCGCGAGGTTGCAAGCGACGCGATACACGTAAGCCTCGGCGCTACGTACCGCGTCAGGGAGTGTCGCGCTCCCCAGGCGCAGCCACGCCTCCTGCAGGCTGTCGCACGCCATGTCCGGGCAACCAATATGGCGCGTCAGGCGTCGGCGGAGCTGGTCATAGTTCGATACCAGGAAGTCGCGCAGGACGACCCCGGACTCACCAGCATGGGAAGCCGCACCGGCCGCGCCGCCAGTTGTCCCGGGAGCCTTGATGCAATGCGGAATGCTCGTATCCATGAGACGTCCATCTCCGTGTTCCACTACGAAGTCCTTAACCGCACAGGTGATTCCAGCGCCAACACTCCCGCCTCGACGCCGTCATGCCGAACGCTGTGAGGCGTTAGAGAAGGCGATGCCACGATAGACGCGGATGCCGCTGGCTTGGCTGCTACCGGATCTGTTTCAGATTGCGGCGCTCGTCGTCAGTCAGTCGTTCCAGCTGGGCAGGATTGAATCGCCCGCCCAGGCCGACGAACTGCACGGGACTCGCCGGATCGTATGGCGCGCTGGATTGGAGGCCGCCAGCAGGCGCCTTCTTGCTCTCGCCATCAGCGGGCGACGACGACTCCGTGCCGGCGTCGAGCATGCGCACCGTGAAGATCGAAGGCAAGTTCTGCCGCTGCGCCGCGCGATCACGCGTCATCGCATCCTGCGCAGCGGCGGCAGCTTGCGACGCCGTCGAACTGGCATTGGTCATCGCCCCCACCTTCACGGTGGCGACCACCGGCAGCCCCGTCGATTTCCCCTGAACCTGCACGTTGGCCGCGTTTACCACCTGCAGCGCCGCGAAGTTGACATTGCCCGAGACCCGGATGCCCGCCTCGCCGGCATCGATGGTGCCCAGCGGCGCCACCAGGTCCACGTCCCCGGGCGGCACCTCCGGAATCGGGCTCAGCGTGGCGATGCCCGCGCCCGAGGACGGCACGTTCGGCGACACCGTGACATTGCCCAGCCCGTCGTAGACCCGCTTGGGCGGGGTGTACAGCACGGTCGTCTTGGCACCCCGGCCGGCGTTGATGTCGCCTTCCGACGACCAGCCCTGGATGCTGCCGCCGAAGGTGGTCATGATGCGCGACAGGCCCAGCAGGATCGAACCCTTCGAGTACAGAGCGATATCGCCCGCCCCTTGCGTGATCAGGCCGGCGCCAGTCCCCGCCGGCACGCCCTCCACGCCGATGAGGGTCCTGCCGCCCGGGTTGAGCATCTGGATGTCGCCGCCGAAGTTGGTGCGGATGCCGGCGTCCGTCGTCACGGGTACCGCCTGGCCGTTCACCGTCCTGGAGCCCGTGATGCTGCTGAACATCGTGATGTCGCCCTGGTAGCCGATCGCCCTGCCCTGCGCGTCAGCGCTCGGGAACAGCATCGCAATCGCCTCGCGCCCGCGCAGGTAGCTGCCGTAGCGCGAACTCGCCGGGTCGTTGTACTCGCGTCCACCGAGCAGCAACTCCTGGAAGTAGACCTGCCGCGCGAAGACGCCCTGCTGCTCGCCGGGCAGCGCCAGGAAATACGCCAGCGCATCGGCCGCCGCGCCCTTGTAGCCGAAGCGCTGCCGCAGCCAGGCCAGCAGTTCTCCGTCGTAGGCATGCGCCACCTTGCCGCTGCCCGCCAGCGGCGTGCCGGCGTTCAACTGGTTCGCCGCATCGAAGTACAGTCTGGCGAAGCCCGTGTAGTCGGGGCCGTTCGCGCCGACACCGGCCAGCACCGTGATGCCGGCCCCGCCCGACTTGTTCGACGGGTTGACGACATCGCCCGCGCTCGTCAGCGCGCCGTCATAGCCCTGGTACAGATTGCGCCCTGCCTGCAGCTGGAGCAGGCCCGGCCCGGCGATCGTCACCGACTGGCGGAAGATGTCGCGGCCGGCCTGTATCAGCGTGATGTCGCCCGCATCCAGGTTCAGGTAGGCACTCGGCGTCGTGCCCGTGCCGACGATATCGCGCCCGGCGATGACCTGGAACGGCTTGGCGGCGGCGTACCAGGTCGTCGGGAACGGCTGGAAGGAGCCCGGGCCGAACCCTGGCGACGGATTCTGTACCTGCCCGAGCGTCAGGTCGACAATATCCTTGCCGGCATAGACGAGGGCCGGCTGATCGTCGGCCGCATGGAGATTTCCCAGCGGCGTGTCCGGCCCGAACGCGATCGGACTGCTGCGCGTAAAGCCCAGATAGGCCGACGTCGGACTGGCATTGTTCGTGCCGCCGCCACCGACCGCCGTTTCGAAGACCGGGCGCAATGGCGTCGCCAGCGTGCTCATGTCGGCGCCGGACATCGCCACCACCTGGCTCGACCCATAGATGGAGCCCGCCGCCAGCAGTTCGAGCTGGCCGCGCGGCGACGGCACCAGCTCGAGCACCGGATAAGCGAGGCCCGGCAACGGCTCGGCGAAACGGATATCGCCGTTGGCAGCCGCGACGATCAGCGTGCCCGGATAGAAACCGTTGCTGTTCTGCACGCTGTTGCCGAAGGACCCGCCCGGCAACGGCGCCACATCGCCACCGGCGGAATACAGCTGGATCGCCGACGCCGGCGTCCAGAGGGTGAATGCGGAGGTACCGCCATTCGGGACGAATGTCGTGCTCCCGTCCGCGTTGCGCAGCAGATAGGGAATGCCGGCCTGATCGACCGGGGTGCCCATGCCGGCATCGGCGGCACCCGCGATCACCAGGTCGCCGCGCGTGGCGATGTTGACGACACCGTCGCCTGGCGTCACCGTGGGACCGGGCGTCTTCGCCGAGCGCTTGAAGACGTTGGCTTCGACCGCGCGCGGATCGAACGACGTGAACAGGGTGCCGCCTTGCGCGACCGCGAGCGCGCCGATGGAGCCGGCATTCACGTTGATGTCGCCGCGCAGGTTCGTGATCGCGCCATAGTAGTCAGGCGCCTGAATGGAGGCCGGAAACACCGCATTGAGCCCGCCGCCGATCTTCAGCGTGAGATCGCCGCCGCCGGTCGCGACCACCGTGCCATCGGCCAGTACGCGCCCGGTCGAAGCCACCGCGAGGTCGAGCCCGGTCGGGCCACTGCCGGTCACGCCGGCATTGCGGCCGGCAATCACGGTCAGGTTGCCGCCGCCCAGGGTGCCGATCCCCTGGAAGCCGGTCATGGAGCTATCCACCTTCCAGCCGGAGGTCCGGGTCAAGGCGCCGAAATTGATCCACCATGCCGTGGGATCGGCGGACACGCCGCCGCCCTGGCGCCAGAGCCAGTTGCCGGTCAGGTCCGAATCGACATAGCGGGAATTGTTGTTGGCGATCTGCACGCTGCCCGTCACGTCCTGCTGGGCCATGAGAAGCAGGTCGCCGCCATGCTCCGGGTACCAGGCATGCAGGCCGCCGCCCCGCGTGGCGATGATGTCGTAGGGATTGCTGCCGTCCGCTGCCAGGATCGGCGCCGATTGCGTGCCGGCGGTGTAGACGCCGTACGGGGTCGCCTCGCTGAAGCTGCCACCGGCCAGCAATTCGAGATTGCCGGTGCCGGTGCGCAGCACGCTGAAGAAGGTGCCGTTCAAGGAGGCGTTGTAGCTCGGATCGCTGAGGGTGAGATTGCCGCCTCCATTGAGCGCGCGCACGGTCTGCAAGGCGCGTTGGTCCGCGCCGGCCAGGTCGGCACCGGCAACCAGGCGCAGCGACGCGGATGGCGCACCGGCCGCCAGCATCGCCGCCGCAGCCGACGCGGCGGCCGCGCCAGGAGCCCCCTTGCTGACCAGCGTCGTCGCGACACCCGGCAGACGGATCCCGGCCTCGAACAGCAGGCCGTCCGAGGCGGACAGCTTCGTGCCCGCGGGGATCGTGTCGCCGACGTAGTAGATGGTTCCATCCGACCCGATGAGGCCGCCGAGGTAGTTGTAGAAATCGTCATTCGGCACCGTCCAGCTCGTCATCAGGTAGACATCCTTCGACGCGACATAGCTGGCACCCGGCGTGCCCCAGTAGCCATCCTGGAGCGAGAACTCGGGACTGTTGGTGATGTCCAGGATGCCGTCATAGACCGCCGGCTTGCCCGCGACCGCCCGGAAGCCGTCGGAGATGCTTCCCTTGACCGCGAGGTTGCCGCCGGCCCGGATCACCAGGGCCAGCGGCTCGCCCGCGCCGTAACTGGCGGATGTGGTATCGCGGTCGGCGCCGGGACCATAGCGGTACCCGGCCAGGTCGATATCGCCGGATACCGTCAGGTTGCCCTGCGGGGTGGCGCTCACCACCTCCACGCCGGGGCGCAGGTGCAGGGCGCTGCCATAGGCGGACAGCCCCGCCATGCGGCTCTGCAGGCCGGCATTGGCGAGCGCGCCGGCCATGAAGGCCTGGCTGTCCCGATCGACGAGATCGAGCCAGCCCTGCGTGATGACCTGGCCGACGGGATCGCCCGGATCGGCCGGCGCGTTCGCATAGGTGGCAAATCCGTTGAGCTGGATGCTGCGCGCTCCGCGGATGGTGAGCGGTCCGGCTGCCGAGATGGCGACATCGTTGCCGGTCGCATTGGCCGGAGCCCCCACGCCGGTCGCACTCGCCGCGGTCGCGCCGACGCGCTGCGCATTCAATACGACGTCGCCATAGGCCACACTGCCCGGCGTGGACAGGTCGATGGTGGCGCCCGGCTGCAGCGTCAGGGTACCGCCGGCGGCGGTGAGCTCGACATGCCCGCGGTTCCTGGCCTCGATCGGCAGCCCGTAGCTATCTGCCTGCAGCACGGTGCCGCGCGCATCGAGCACGGCACCCGATGCCAGCGTCAGCCCGTTGGCGGCCGACAGGCGGATCGTGCCGGGGGCCACGCCCGATGCATCGATGGTGCCGGTCACGGTCAGCTGCCCGCCGTCCGTTGCGATCGACACCTTGTGCGCCTTCACACCGTCGCCAACCACGAGGTCGCCCTGCCTGGCGGTGAAGCTGCGGGCGTCGAAGAAGCCGCCCCGGGTCAGCGCGGCGTTCAACCCCGCGAAGTCGGCGAAGGTAGCCGCCCTGGCACTGAAGCCGCCGCTGGCCTGGCCATCGGTCGCGCCGCCATTCAGCGTTCCGTTCAGCGCGACCCGCCCGTTGCCCGCATCGATCGTGATCTCGCCGGCATTCGCATGGATCGCCGAGACGTCGATCACCGCGCCGGCTGCCTGCGCCACGCCGCCCTGCGCGCTGTTGAAACTGGCCGTGCCGCCGAAGCCATAGACCGTGGCCCGCTGGATGGTCGACGGCTGGCCGCTCAGGTCGATGCGGCTGCCGGCGTCCAGCGCGATGTCGTGGGTGGCGTTCACCACCAGCTTGCCGCTCGGCAGCAGGATGGTGCTGCCGATGGCGACGCTGTCGCCGCCCAGGTCGATCTGCGCGCCTGCGATGGTCGAGTTCGCCTGGCTCGGCGCCTGGCCTTGCGGCGCCAGCACGTTCAGCGCCCCGCCCGCCGTATAGGCCATGATCGACTTCTGCATGCCGGTCAGCAGCGGCGTTGCCAGCATCAGGTTGCCGCCCGTGCCGCTCTGGCCGAACACCGCGCCAGGGTCCGCGCTGGCCGCCTGGTAGACGAAGAGCGAACCGTTGCCGGCCGACACGATCTTCTCGCTGGCCCTCAAGTTGACGTTGCCGAAGCCATAGACCGTGCGGCCGGCCTTGCTATTGTCCAGCGACACGAACTGGCCGAGGTCGATCTCCCTGGCCACCAGGTCCAGCGTGCCCAGGCCCGTTCCCGGGCCATTGCCGACGATCGCCGGCGGCGTGGCACCGGCGATGCCGTTCCAAGTGATCTTGCCCGCCGCGATGGTGGCATGATCGCCGGCCCCGCCCCAGCCATAGATCGCGGGCGTGTTCAGCACCAGGTTGATGCCGGCGCCGGCGGCGTCCAGGCCGGCGCTGCCGAACAGGTTGATCGCGCTGGACGCGCCCAGCGCGATCGTCTGCAGTGCCGGCACGCCCTGCGGCAGATCGCCGCTGACCAGCCGATTGAACAGCGCCTGGTCGAACAGCAGCCCAGCCGGGGCACCCGCCGCGGCAATGTCGCCGCTGCTGCCGACGTTGATGGTGTTCATGGCCAGTGCAATATTGCGCGAACCAAAGCGGGCGCCTGAGTCCATGTTGACCCCGCCGTTGGTGGCAAACGCCAGCGTGCCCTCGGAGTACAGCTGCGACCCCGCGCCGATGGTGATGGCGCCGGTGCCCTGCGAGCCGAGGAAGTCCAGCTTGCCGTTGGACAACGCCAGCACCGAGGTACCGTAGCCGGTGGTGTAGCCCATGCCGGTGGAGGCCGAGTCGAACGGCGTCCCGCCCTGGCCGATGGTGCTCAAGGTCACGTTGTTRCCGACGCCGATGTTCCCGCCGACCAGCACCAGTTCGCCGGCCCGGAGCGTGACGCCGTCGCGGATGGCGAGGTCCTGCCCGCCCTGGAACATCAGCGTGCCGTTGATCACACCCACCGTGCCGTTGATCAGCAGTCGCGGGGACGCGATGGCATTCAGGTCCGCGGCGCGGACCGAGGTGCCGCCGAACCCCGGCGTGGCGGCGTCCGCGACGATCTCGCCCACGTTCGACAGGGCCACGGAGCCGTCGATCCCGCCCGCGTCGCCCCGCAGTCGCGCGGTCCCAGCGAAACTCAGCGCCGAGGTGCCCGGCGGCGTGCCGGGCTGCTCGAACTTGATCTGCAGGATCTTGCCGTCGCCCGGCAGCAGCGGGCGCAGGCCGCCGAACTGCGCCGCCCCCGCGGTGAAGAAGTCGGCGTAGCCTTGCTCGTTGTACTGCGCATAGCGGCGCACGGCCGTCCCCGGCGTGATCAGCGCCGTCAGCGGCAAGGCGCCGCGGAAACCGGTGTTGGCGGTGCCGGTCTGGACCGCGGTGGCATAGGTGCCGGTGCCGACCGCGGCAACGCCGCCGAGCGGCTTGCCGCCGCCCGCGCCGAGTTCCACCCGGTAGGCGCCGGGCAGCAGCGCGTAGTTGGAGGGCAGCAGCGTGTAGGTGCCCGCCGGCAGGCCGGGCACGCCCCCGCCCACGGTGATCTGCTGGCCGATGGCCGGGTCGCCGGCGCCGTTCTCCGGCGCCACCGGCGCGTAGCCGGAGGCATAGCCCGGCAGGATGGCGTAGACCTTGTCGCTCGCCTTGCTCAGCGGCGTGGCCGGGTTGGCGTTGACCAGCGGCGTGGTGAGGATGTTGACCGAGCCGCCGCGGCCCGAAACGAAGCCCGCGCCGGTCAGCGTGCCGCCGCCGGAGAGGTCCAGCGTCGCCCCGCCCTGTACGTTGACCGCCTGCGCGTCCAGCGTGATCCCGGCCCCGGACCGCAAGATGCTGTTGCCGGTGAAGCCGGTGAGGTCCAGGGGCCGCACGCTGGCGCCGCCGTAGGTGTAGGTCACGCCGTCGACGGTGCCGCCATAGGGAATGGTCAGGCCGGCCATCGAGACGGAGGTCAAGCTGCCGGGCAACAGGTCGACCCGCTGCGTCGCCGGGTAGTTGGTGCCCAGCGTGATGGCGCCGAAGGGGGCGCGCACGATGYCGCCCTGCTCGATGATGGGCGCCTGGAAGCTCAGGCTGCCGAACACGGACAGGGGAGCGTCCGGCACGTCTGGCGTGGTGCGCCCGATCGTCAGCTTCGCCACGTAGCCTGGATTGTTCTGCCCCGCGATGACGGTGGCCCTCGCATTGGTGGCTGGGTACACCTGGGCGGCCAGCAGGTCGACGTCCCAGGCGCTGGCAAGCGTCGTCCCCTGGTCGACGGTGGTGGGCAGGAAGCGGATGTCGCCCTGGCTGACCAGCCGGGTCGTGCGGAAACCCGGAGCCGGTGTATAGACCCAGTCGTAGATGGACGAATCGTAGCGCCGGGTCTCCGCCGAGAAAGCGAGCAGCCCTTGGATATCGATCTGCTTCGCATCGACCTCGAAGGTCGCGACGGTCGGTGCCCCCGTGCTGCGCGGGTTGTAGATCGTGCCAGTGCTGTTGCCGTCCGGCACGATGACCGGTACCCCGCTGAGCAGGACGTACGGCGCGGCAATACGCACGCTGCCCCTTGCCGGCGGCGTGGAGGCATCGGGAGACCCCGCCAGCACGGGCCCCGAGGTGAATGCCCCCGCCGTCAGCGACAAGCTCTTGCCGAGCGCCAGCGCGACGTCACCCGAGAACTGCATGTAGTCGCCGGACCGCAGCGCGAGCGCGTCGAAGCCGCCGGCCTTGACCGCGTCCGCGCTGACGGCGGCCCGGCCGAAGGCCAGCGCGGCGGCGTTCGTGCCCGCGGCGAGATCCGCGGGCAGCGACGGCGACGGCTGCGCCTGCACCACGGTCATGATGCTCGGCACCAGGACGTTGGCCGGCAGCGCTCCGCCCAGGTTGGAGAAATAGGGCGTGAGCAGCGCAATCGACAGGCTGCCGCCGCTGGCCCCGGCACCGCCGCTGGCGGCGTGCAGAGTGCCGTCCAGGTAGAGCCCGCTCAGCGAATCGAGCGAGATGGCACCACCATTGCTCGCCAGCGTGAGGGCGCCGCCCGCCGCGGCCCGCGCGTCCACCGTGCCCGCATCGACCACGACGCGGGCGCCGTTGGCGTCCAGCTCGGCGCCCGGGCGCACCACCACGAACGCGGTGCCGCCGCTGAGCTTGATGGTGCCGCCATCCATGACCGTGCCATAGCTGCGCCCCTGGGCGTCCACCGCCGCGTAGCCCTGGCCCGAGACATCGAGCTTGGCGCTCGGGCCGACCCACACCGACACGCCGCGGCCGACGCCGGCCACATCGAAATTGCGCAGGGTGTCGACGGAGCCGTCCGCTTCGTTGACCAGGCTGATGCTGCCGCCGTGCGCCGTCAGCGTACCCTCGATATCGATCTGCCCGGTGGCGTCGATCTTGATGCTCTGCCCAGGATCGACGGTGATGGAGGCGTCCTTCTGCATGATGATCGACCCGCCGCCCATCAGGAGGCCGTTCTGGCTGCGGGTCTGCGAGCGCAGCGTCAGGCTGGCGCCGCCGCGCTGCGTGAGCGTCGCGCTCTGCGGGTGCTCGGCATACAGCGGCGGCAGCCACAAGGACATCGCCGCGGAGGGATCGCTGCCCGAGGGCGCCACGAGACTGCCGGCGGTGATCCGGTACATGGGCATGGCCGGCGCGATGGCGGAACCCGCCACCAGCATGCCCAGCCCGGCATTGATGTCGTAGTTGGAGAAGCCCGCGCGGAAGAACGCGGGGCTGAGCGCCGGGGCCGGCGCCACCGACACCGTCTGCGGCAGGGCCGTGCCCGGTGGAATCACCGTGCCGGCCTGGTAGGTCATATCCTGCGCCTGCACCGAGCCGGCGGCATAGACGAGACGGTAAGGGTCGATCTGCAGGCCCTGCGGGAAAACGCTCGAGGGGATGACGGTCCCGGCCGGGATCGTGCCGGACCCGGACGCGCCGATGATCAATGTCCCGGCCGGCACCACCTGACCGGGGCCATAGTAGACGAGGTTGCCATCGGCGCCTCTGGCATACAAAGCGCTCATCCCGTTCGCGACGACCCAGTCCGCCGCGGTCGGTATGCCCGACCCGCCCGAGAGCGAGATGTCGATGGGAACGGGAACATCGAGCGGCAGCGTGTTGTGCGCCTCCGTCAGCGTGAAGGGCAAGGGCTGCCCGGCGGCAATGGTCAGCGGCCGCGTGAGCTGCATCCGCAACGGCGCCGCCGTGCCGGCGGCCAGCACGCCGCCGGCCAGCGAGGCGTTCTCGCCGACCAGCACATTGTTCGGCGAGGACAAGGTCAGCGTGCCGCCGCCGTTGACGCCGGCTGCGCGGATCACACCGTCCAGCACCATATTGCCGGTGACAGCGCTGACGCCGCCGGACACGTCGCCGGCAATCAGCGTGACGTTGCCGCCCTTGCCGCCCATGGTCTTGCCGCTGGCCAGGATGGCCGCGCCGGACGAGACGTCGATCACGCTGCCGCCGGCGATCGTCACGTCTTGCGAGCCGTCGATCGTGACGTTGCCGCCATTGACATAGGCTAGCCCGGCAAGCCTGGCCGGATCGATGCGCGCATTGGTCCACACGCCGCGCACGTCGATCGTCCTGCCGGCCTCGAGCGTCAGTTGCGATGCGCCATCGGCCGCCATCAGCGCGCCGGGATAGCGGTCACCTGCGCGCGTGAACAGGTTCGACACGTTCACCGTGCCGCCGCGCGCCGTGATGTTGGCATTGACGTCGACGTTGGGCGCCACCAGGCTCAGCCAGCCGCCGTCGGCCAGCACCAGCGGCTGGCTCACCACGATGCGGCCTCCGCTGGCCAGATCCAGCGCGCCGAGCTGGAAGCCGTTCAACATGCCCGCGTCCAGCCACACCGTGTTCTGCCGCTGTGGGTCCAGCGCGTCCGCCGCCCCCATGCCCGGCGTCACGCCCGCCTCCGTGCCGATCTTCACCTCGCTGGTGAACACCCCCGTGCGCCCCGGCCCCGTGTACTGCCCCAGCGCCAGCCCGCCCGCCTGCGCCACCGCGTACTGCCCCTGCTTGTAGCCGTCGGCGAGACCGGCCGCGCGCGCCTGCGTCTGCTGCGCGCCGTTGAACACCTTGGCCACCACCTCGCCTTCGAGCACCGCCGTCGGTGCGCTCACCTGCAGGCGRCCCGCGTCGCGGCCCACCGTGTAGCCGTTCTGCAGCACCTGCTGCGGCGCGATCAGCGGGCTCGCAAACAACTGCGTCGCCGTCTTGCCCCAGCGCGGGTGCTCGTCGTTGAAGCCCGTGTAGAGCCCCGTGTACAACACCCCCGCCTGCGCGTTATCGGCGTTGTGGAGCGTCCCGTCCGCCCCCTTGAACCACGTCTGCCTCAGGTACCCCGTCTGCACGTCCAGGCTGCCGCCCGACAGGTTGATCGACGAGCCCGCCTGCGTCACCACCTCCTTGCCGCCCAGCGTCACCGTGCCGCCCTGCGCCGCCCACTCGCCGATCCGGTGTCCCTGGTTGCCCAGGTAGCCGCCCACCTCCAGCAGCCCGCCCCCCGTGTACCAGCGCTCGGTCGCGTAGCCGCCCACGCCCGCCGGCACGTACACCAGCCGGCGCCGGTCGATCCACACATTCGCATTGAGCAGGTTCCCGCTGTCGCGGTTGCCCGGCGCGTCGCGCTGCTCGTTGCCCTGCACATTGATCTTGACGTTGTTCGTGTCCATCGCCAGCGCCACGCCCACCGCCCCCGACACATCCAACTGCGCCCGGTTGGCCACGAAGCTGCGCCCCATCGCGCTCACTGCGATCTGCCCGCCCGTGGCCAGCGTCAGCGAGTCGCCCTGGAACAGCACGTCGCCCCCGCTGACGATCTCCACCCGCGACTGGTCGCGCCGGTCTGACAGCCTCKACAGGTTGTCGAACAGCCCCAACGCCGCTCCCCCGCGCAGCAGGTCCTGCGCCGCCGAGTCCTGGATCAGCGCGTCACGCTGGCTGTCCAGCGCCGTGGTCTTGCCGTCGTCGTTGATCAGCACTGCAGTCACCGCGCCCGGTCCCAGCGTCACCCGCCCTCGCGTGTCCGCCGCCGAGTTCAGCAGGTGCACCGTGCCGCGCGTGTTGACTGTGGTCGTCGCCACCGCCACCCCGAGCTGCTGCACGTCGCGCCCGGCCATCGTCACGTCGCCCTCCGTGGCCAGGATCAGCCCGCTGTTGGCCACCTTGCCCGCGCTGCCCGCACTACTACCGCTCGCCACGAACTGCGGCGAGATCTCGTTGCCGCGCGTGGTCGACGTGGTGTTGCCGTCGGTACCCACCCCGCGCCGGATCACGAAGCTGTCGCCCGCGGCCAGCGCCGCCTGCCCGCGCGGCGTGGCGATCGTGCCCGCGTTGCTAACCTCTCCGCCCAGCAGCAGCACATAGCCCCCGCCCTGCGTCACCGTGGCCGGCGTGCGCGTGGCGATCCGCGCGCCGGCCTGCACCTCCACCTTGCCCAGCGCATCGGTGAAGCTCGGCGCCGTGCCGTTGAACCCGTAGATGCCGTTGCTGCTGAACTGGCCGTCGCYGATCCTGGCTGCCGCCGCCACCAGGTTGCGCGTATCCACCTGGCTGGTGCCGCTGAAGATCACCCCGTTGCGGTTGACGATCATCACCGTGCCGTCGCCCCGGATCCGCCCCTGGATCTGGCTCGGCCGCGCCTGCGGGTCGTTGACGCGGTTCAACACCGCCCAGTCCGCCTGCTGCTTGAAATCCACCGTGGTGTTGCGCCCGACGTTGAAGGTCTCCCAGTTCAGCACCGCGCGGTCCGCGGTCTGCTGGATGGCCACCGTCGTCTTGCCGTCGGCCACCGTCTGCGCCGGCGCGTTGGCGCTGACCCAGCCCTGCGTGAGGCTGTTGGTGTCGATCTTCAGGCCGCCCTCGGCCAGCCCGTCCGGCACCGTGGCGTTCGCCGCCGCGGCGGCCGCACGCGCGCTGGCCTGCGCCGCCTGCATCGCCGCGATGCCCTGTGCGGCCGTGCCCAGGTTGGCCAGCGAGCGCTGTAGCTCGGTGTTGGCCTGTTGCTGCTGCGCCGAGGGGTTGGTCAGCGCCGACACCGGCATGCCGTTGGGCAGGCGCCCGGTCTGCTGCGCCGCGCTCTGCGCCGCGCCCTTGGCCGCAAACCATGCATTGCTGAACGCCTGCTGCGCCTGCGCCGTACCCCAGACCCCGCCAGTGGCAAGCAGCATGGCAACGGCCCGGGTCAGCGGCGCCATGCGCAATGGCCGTGCCGCCGGTGCCAGGTGTCGTGATTTCGCTATTGCGCACTTGCGCCCGCGTGTGCTCATCTGAAGTCCTGCCCAATAGTTGAGTCGATTCCGCTACGGCAGCCCGCCCGGTGCCGGGCTGCCACGTCCTTCGCGTTTTGTCTGGTTCCGCTTCGCAGTAAGCGGCAACAGCAACTCGCTGAGACAAGACGAATGGCTACCGCCAGATCCCTCAACTATTTTTTTGACTTTGCACTTTCTCGCCGGGCTACAGCGGCGAACCTCGTGAGGCGGTGGGCATTCCACACCCGATGCATTTTGCGCGGTGGAAAGGCCAGCCCTCGTGCCGGACGGCTCAACTCAGGACCAGCAGTCCCCCTGGCAAGGACGTGGCTTCAAGCTTGTAGGTACGCTCGATTTGCCATAGCACCGCATCGAGAGACGTAATCAGGAATCGACCGCTCACCAGGTGGGCGCGAACGGCGTTGTTCACCAGCACGACACGGCCGGGTCGATAACGATTGATTTCTTCGACCACCTCGGCAAGCGGCGTATTGCGGAACACCATTTCTCCGGTGCGCCAAGCCGACACCTCCT
The DNA here is from genome assembly GCF_056399905.1 of Cupriavidus sp. 01L46. Taxonomy (NCBI): domain Bacteria; kingdom Pseudomonadati; phylum Pseudomonadota; class Betaproteobacteria; order Burkholderiales; family Burkholderiaceae; genus Cupriavidus; species Cupriavidus sp. 01L46. The sequence goes on along the minus strand of NZ_JBFTSF010000111.1, from coordinate 4,267 downwards.
GCGGTTCAGCGCCGACGACGGAGCTGACGACACGATCGTCGTAGATGGCTTGCTGCCGAGCCAGGAGTGCGCGAATCCCCGAGGGATGCTCCACGCGCGCGGCACCTTCAAGACAGGTGACACAGACCTTGCCGTTGAGAGACTTCACGTCGAGGCGTCCCGATTCGGCTACGCTTCGGCCGACTCCCGCCGTCACGACGAAGCGCCGGCCGCCCCGGAACAGGTCGACGGCGGCCTGCCCATTGATGAGTTCCAGGCCGACCATTTCGCCATCGTCCATCTGTCGTCGAACGCTGGTCCGCGTGTTGAGCGTAACAAGAACACTGCCGGCTCGCCCGATTTCCTGCCGCTCGCCGGCGGCGGTACGGTAGTCCGCCCCCCACTCCGTGATCGCTGGCCAAACCCCAAGGGGTGGGTACACCACGGCTACGGCCGCTACGGCCGCAGCGCTCACCGCTGCGCCCATGAATGCACGGCGCCCCAACTGCACGGGGCGTGATGCATGGCTGTGTGCGGCGGCGATCCCCGGATTGGCACGCAGCAATTCCCCTGCCGCCGGCTTCATCGCAGTCCAGAGCCGCTTGGCTTCGTTGAACGCTTCCTTGTTGGCCGGGCTGCTCTGCAGCCAGCGTTGAAATCCTTGCGCATCCCATGCATTGACTTCGCGCGAGGTGAGCAAGCGCACCCAAGCCCGCGCTTCCTCCTGGAGCGCGTCGTTGGAGACGGCATGTTGGTCGATGGGTTTCTTCACGATATCGAATCAAGCCACCATGAAGACACGCTCTGGATGGCGTCGTCGAGCCGCGCGCAACTTCGGCGCGGATTGCGTTTCACGAGTAAAGACGAATGACAATGCTCAAATCCCTCAACTATTTTTGTCTGCTCGACATTTGGGCACAGAAATCGTGCGCGCGCTTCAATTCGTTCTCGACCGTGCGTATCGAAACCCCCAGTCGCTCGGCCACTTCCTTCTGCGACAATCCTTCCCAGCGGACCAGCAGCAAGACTTGCCGCCGGCGTGCCGGCAGGCGCGCCATGATTCTGCTCAAGGCCTCGAGCTCGGCACGGTCTTCGACCACCTGCGCCGGACCGGGTGCGGGATCGGACAGATCCATGAGCGCCTCAACGTCGTCGGTCGACAAATTGCGGCTCTGCCTGCGCTGAATATCGACGGCGATATTGACCGCCATGCGCAGCAGATAGGCACTCGGGCTCAGGATCGGCCCGCGGTTCTCCTGGCGCTGCAACCTCAGATAGGTATCGTGCAAAGCATCGCCAGCCAGGTCATCGCTGCCCAGCACCCGCACGAGACTTCGCTTGAGGTTGGCGTAGCGATTGGCCAAATGTTCCAGCAAGGCCGGCTGCGCGTCGTCGGACATAGCTAGAACGCCTCCCTGTCGCAGCGAAGCCTGCCATTGTGATCCCCGGGGACAATCAACATGGTTAGCGGTTGTTGCACCATATCCAGCGGTGGCGGAGGAACCCGGATCGTTCTCAAGGTATCCATCAGCGCCACGTCACGTTGGGGCTCCCCCGTCGAACCAAGCAAGCGCACCCCTTGGATGCGGCCATCGGCGCTCAATTGAAAGCGCATGAGCGCGCGGTAATTCCCGGGGGCGGTCCGTGGGGCGCTACAGAGTGCCTGCCAGATGCGGGATTGAACCTGGCCAGGATACCGTCGATCACTGACCAGATTGTCGATCCCGGCATAGGGTGCCGGTGCGGCGTGCTCATCGGCTTCCATCAAGACAAAGGCACTGCCGCCTCCCCCTGCATTGTCTCGTTCTGCGACGAGGCCCGTCCCCTTGAGCAGCTGGTTCAGCGCGGCTTCGGGCAAGAAACGCCCCTGCACAGCTGACGACATGCGCCCGGTCACGAGTTCGCTTCGAAAAAGCACCGGCCGTCTGGACTGCGCCGCATAGCGGTCAAGTGCGGAATCCAAGGGTAGCGCGGGTATGTCGAAGTCGAAAAACCCTTCATTTCTCCCGGCCGTGAGGCTGATGGCCGGCACACCCGTCAACGGCAATGTGGCAGCAGTGGCCGGTCCATGGAGAGGCATGTCCGACCGTGATGGCCCCCCCGACGTACCCGTCGACTGCGCACGCACCAYCCCAGTCGCAATCAGGAGCCCCAAGCCACTCAAGAATCCTGTCAGCGCAAGCACGCTGACCGATGCCGAGTTGCCTGTCATTTCAAACGCATGAGTCGCCGGAGTTTTTGGAAAAAGCGGGGTGGATGCTTCGCCAGCAATGTCGTCGAATTTTATGAATACTTCATGACAAACGCCTCTTTTCCCGTGTGACTTTCATCTGTCCGGCTATGGCCGATCGTCCTGGCGATCGATGTGAGGAGTCAGGATCRGATTGGCGTGCACGTGGCGATGTTGTCGGCGACCGCTTCGCCAGGCTGTCCACCACCACCATATCGCGCGCGAAACTCCCGGTACGAAACTGCTGGCGGCACCTCAGGAAGTCATTTTGTTAGACGTTCTAAGTCAAAACGCCAGCATGAACAGAAACAAGGAAGAACCTGCAGCAAGTTCGAGGGTTTCACAGCGGGGCGCGATTCAGGGCGACCCAACGCTGAACAGACGGCCTTTGCCACTGATGCGCAGCGTAGTCAGCCAACCTTCCCGGCACCGTATCACCATTGAGGACGAGCCGGTTCAGCATTAGAGCAAGGTCGACGTCTGCGATGCACCACTCGCCAAAGAGGTTCGGTGAGTGGTCGGTAAGCAACACCTCGCAAGCAGAAAACAGTTTTGCTGCAGCTGTACGTGCTGCAGCAGATAGGGGCGCCGCGGGAGCGCCGTAAAACACCACCTCAGTGGACCGCTCCTGCCGGATGGGCATGAGATCGCTTCGCAGCCACGCTTGGACCTGGCGTGCCCGAGCGCGACTGATCGCATCTTTTGGGTATAACGAGATGCCCGGAAAAACCTCGTCGAGATATTCAGTTATTGCTGATGACTCGGACAAAGCGAAACTGCCGTGAATCAGCGCAGGTACACGCTGCGTGAGTGAGCGCTCTGCATACCCAGGTTCGAGGTTCACATTGTTGGCCAGGTCGATGGTTACCAGCTCAAACGACAATCCCTTTTCATGAAGGGCCACGAAGGCCGACATCGCATATGGACTTGCGAATTGAGCGTCGACGTAGAGACGCAGATTCGTTGAAGGCAAAGCGGGCTCCTGTTTGCTTACGCGCGGGAAACGATTGTCAACGATCCAGGCATCGATGTCGACGGGCTGTACTTGGCCGAACCCGGAAGCTCGTCGCCGGCCAACGCTCGATCGCCCCGACTCGGCCCCGAACTTCCGTAGTCGACCCGTCTCGGCCACGCGTACTCTACGCTGCAGACGACTGAAGGTCATTGCGAATCGGTCATTCCCGCGCTGACATGATCGAGCCTGTATGAGCGCGGGTTCTCGCCTTCCAGCATCAGGCGCAGCTAATTTTCCGTATGACCGTCCACTTTGAGTCTCCTCGCAGAACGCATTCAAGAGTTGGACCAACCAGTTGCGACACCATTGTGACCAATGACAACGAAGCCACGAAAATCCCGATCGGCTAAATGAATCTCGCCATCTCCCCAGTGCGCGGCAGAAAATACTGCGGCTTCGTTCTTGCTAAGGTAGTCGCCGAGCTTTCGATGTACTTCAACGAGAACGCGCTCTGCTGGAAGATACTTGTCCAGTAAGTACAGTAGTTCCCGTTTCCGAAGGCCTTCCGGCCCAACGATGTGTATCCATTCTCGTGACGCCGCATCAACCGGCGGGAAATGCTGACGCATAAGTTCATGAACGCGCCGCGGATTCATGGCACCTCCCAGGGAAATCCCGACTTATCGGCGGGCAGACTTGAGATATTAACTCGCTTTCCGTGTCGAGCAACCCGCGAGGGCGATGTGAGTTATCCGCATAGCGCCGTTGATGGCTACGCCAATGCTTCGCCTGGTGTTAACGACGGGAACGCACTCAAAACGCCGCAAGTATGTGTCCTGGCTAGAGCGGCGACCAAGGCCAAAATCGAGCAGCGGATCTCAACGCTTGAGGTCTMAGGAGCCTGACCAATCCTATAGTTGATTTTCTCTATAGTACGTATCAACAAAGATAAGTGCTTTCTTCTCCACGTCATTCAGTTTGAATCTTTCTTCGTCTCGCTCCAGCCTATACTTACGATCAATTCCCAACATGACGTTATGTATCTCCAGCGGAAGCGGCGCCACGGAATCTATGAAGCATACCGAGCCATCACCGCACACAGC
>NZ_JBFTSF010000110.1:0-23168 GCF_056399905.1 Cupriavidus sp. 01L46 | reverse complement strand
CCATGCAGGCGCTCAAGACACTGGTACCTTCCGCTCGCTTTATTTTTATGTCGGCCGAGGCTACGCCTGAGATCGTGGGCCGCGCGCGCGCGCTCGCGGCCTGTGGCTTCGTCGGCAAGCACCTGGACGCCAACGCATTCACCGCCGCCGTGCGCAAGGTGCTGGCCGGCGACACCTCCTTCCCGTCGGACGAAGCGCTCAGCGGCCGTGCTCAATCCTTCGGGCCGGCGCACGGTATTCCGGTCACGCCGGCGGAACTGGGCCTGACCCCGCGCCAGGGCTCGGTGCTGGCGCTGGTGCTGGAAGGCCTGCCCAACAAGGTCATCGCGCGCCGGCTGGGCCTGACGGAAAACACCGTCAAGGAACACGTCTCGGCCATCCTGCAGCGGCTCGGCGTGCGCACCCGCATGCAGGTCATGTCGCGCATGGAGCGATTCCGCCTGCGCCAGTAACGCGCACCGGCGACGCCTGCGGCTCACGCTGACTGGGCAGGCGGCAAATAAAAAATGGGCCTGCGCGTCATGCGCCGGCCCATTTTTTATGCCTTCGCCGCTCAGGCGGGCCGCAGCCAGCGCCGCAGCAACAGTCTCAATGCAGCCGGGTCGACCGGCTTGGGCAGCACGAAGTAGCCTGCCTCCTCGGCCGCTGCCAGCGCGGCGGATTTCAGGTCGCCCGACAAGAGCGCGCTGCGCGCCTGCGGCTGCGTGTTCTGCCAGCGTTCAAGCAGGTCCAGTCCGTTTTCGCTGCCAGGCAGGCGCAGGTCGCAGAAGATGATGTCCGGCTTGAGTCCCTGGAGGAACAGGCGGTCGGCATCCGCGCCGTGCGCGGCGCAGGCTACCTGGATGCCCCACGCCTCCATTAGCGCAATCCATGCCTTGCGGATCTGGGTGTCGTCGTCGACCACCAGCACGGTGCCACGCAGGTGGTCGGGCTTGGCATCCTCGGCCTGCGCGTTGGCCCGCACGGTACGGATGGTTGCCACGGTCTCGGCCGCCACCGGCGCCAGCGAGAACCAGAACACCGATCCCCGGCCCGGCACGGAGCGCACGCCGTAGGTGCCGCGCATCAGCCGTACGCATTCCTTGAAGATCGCCAGCCCGAGTCCCAGGCCCTGGGACGGGTCGCGCTGCGGGTTGTGCACCTGGTAATACGGCGAGAAGATGTCCGGCAGATGCTCGGGCGTAATCCCTGCTCCGGTGTCCCACACCTCCACGCGGATATGCTTGCGGCGCTCGCGCGCGGTCACCAGCACGCCGCCGCGCCGGGTATAGCGCAGGGCATTCTGCACAAGATTGAACAGCGCGCGGCGCAGCAGCACCGGCTCGGCCATGGCGTACAGCTCTTCGGGCACGCGCGGGGTCAAGGTCAGGCCGCTTTCTCGCGCGTCGGCGGCGAACTGGCTCATGACCTCGCTGATCAGATGGCTGAGCTCGCACGGCTCCAGCGTGGGCAGCACTTTGCGGCCCTCGAGCTTGGACAGGTCCAGCAGCGAGCGGAACAGCAGGTCGATGGTCTGGGTGCCGGCGGCCACCTGCTCCACCAGCGGATGGAGCGAGGATGACTTGTTGCGGGCGCGCAGCGCCTCCACCAGCATCACCAGCGCATGCACCGGCTGGCGAAGGTCATGGCTGGCGGCGGCMAGGAAGCGCGACTTTTCCTCGCTGGCATGCAGCGCCCTCTCCTTCTCCTCCTGGAATTGCTTGGCCAGCCTGCGGCTGTCGCTTTCCAGCTGGATGGCCCGCACCAGCGTGCGCTGCAGGTTCAGCGCATGGCGCGTGAGCATGATGGCGTAGACCACCAGCAGCAATTGCACATAGGTGCCATGGCCCGGGAAGGCGTACTCGGCCAGCAGGATATTGGGTACCAGGATCGGGATGCCGGCGTAGACCAGGTTGGATGGCACCGGCGACTGCGCGGTAACGCCGCCCGCCAGCACGCCAAGCGCCAGCAGGTACAGCACGCTGGAAAAAACGGTGGAGCCGGTATAGAGATGCAGCAGCGCGGAGCTGCCCCAGGTCAGGCCGGTCAGGAAGGCCATCGCGCGCATATTGGCCCACCATTTGCGCGTGTGTGCCGAGCGGCTCATGGTGGCGCAATCGCGCAGGTAGCCGAAGTAGAACCAGCTGGTGGCCGCGGTCAGCACCAGCATGACGCCGCACCAGCCCACCAGGGCACTGTGATCGGCGGCCGACCAGAAGGCGATCGCGGTCAATGCCGGAAGCACCACCGAGGCGACGATGGCGGTGGGGGAGACGCGATGGATGGTCGCCAGCAGCTTGGCCCGCGTTTCGGTATCGAGCGGAGGCCCTGGCGGCGGCAGGATTCGGTTTAGCAGCGCGTTCAAGGGAGGGCTGGGGGCAGCGAGTGCGATCCGCCGTATCATGCCGCCTTTTGGAGCACAACGCCATGACAATGAGTCGATCCGTGCACAAAAACGCCAGTCCGGGCATGCCGGCCACCGCCGCCAGGCCAAACTTGTCCACCATTCGCCTTATAATGCTCGCTTTACCCAAACGCCTGTTGCCGTCCTCGTGAAAGTCTTCCGTGGCCTGCCCAACGCCGAAAGCCGGGCGCCCTGCGCCCTCACCATCGGCAATTTTGACGGTGTGCACCGCGGCCACCAGTCCCTGCTCGCCCGCGCGCGCGCTGCAGCGGATGCACGCGGGCTGCCGCTATGCGTGATGACATTCGAGCCGCATCCGCGCGAATTCTTCACGCCGGAAAAGGCGCCAACGCGCATTGCGCTGCTGCGCGACAAGCTGGAAAGCCTGCGCCGCAACGGTGTCGACCGTGTTGTCGTTGAGCACTTCAACGCACACTTCGCGGCGCAGTCCCCGCAAGCATTCGTCGAAAACGTACTCTGGCATGGCCTGCACACGCGCTGGCTGCTGGTCGGCGACGACTTCCGCTTTGGTGCCAGGCGCGCCGGCGATTTCGCCTATCTGCAACAAGCCGGCGTCCAGTTCGGCTTCGACGTGGAGCAGATGGGCTCGGTCTCCGAAGGCGGCGTGCGCATCTCCAGCTCCGCCGTGCGGCAGGCGCTCGGCGATGGTGATCTCGAACACGCGCGCCGCCTGCTTGGCCATGGCTATGCCATCAGCGGGCACGTTGTCCACGGCCGCAAGCTCGGTCGCGACCTGGGCTTTCCCACCATCAACCTGCGTATTTCCCACAAGCGGCCGGCGGTCAACGGCATCTTCGTGGTGCAGGTGCACGGGCTGGCAGAGCACGCCATACCGGGTGTGGCCAGCATCGGCGTGCGCCCGACCATCGAAGATGCCGGCCGGGTGCTGCTGGAAGTGCACCTGTTCGACTTCAGTCAGAACGTCTACGGCAAGCTGGTGCGGGTCGAGTTCATGAAGAAGCTGCGCGACGAAGCCCGTTTCGATGGCCTGGAGGCGCTGACCGCCGCCATTGCCAAGGACAGCGCGGACGCGCGCGCCTTCTTCGGCCTGACCGTGCCGGGCTCGCCCGAGGGCACGCCCCCGGCCGCGGGCAGCCGCGACTTCGCCACCTCCGCCACCGACCGAATTAGCTAGCGCCCCGTTCCCGCGCGGCGGGACCCGGGTCGCTACCCCAACCCGAAGCCAGCCCGCGGCACCCTCCGCAGCCGGTCCACGCTGTACCGCGCGCCCGCACCCAGCCGAGCTAGTGCCGCGCGCCAACCGAATTGCCCCGAGAATCGACATGTCCAACGACAAACGCGCCAAGCCCGAAAAAAGCAAGTACCCGGTCAACCTGCTCGAGACCCCGTTCCCGATGCGCGGCGACCTGCCCAAGCGCGAGCCGCTGTGGGTCAAGCAATGGCAGGACAAGCAGCTCTACAAGAAGATCCGGGCCGCTCGCAAGGGCGCCAAGAAGTTCATCCTGCACGATGGCCCCCCGTACGCCAACGGTGACATCCACATCGGCCATGCGGTCAACAAGGTCCTCAAGGACATGATCGTCAAGGCGCGCGGCCTGACCGGGCTGGATGCCGTTTATGTGCCGGGCTGGGACTGCCACGGCATGCCGATCGAGATCCAGATCGAAAAGCAGTTCGGCAAAGGCCTGCCGGTGCAGGAAGTGCAATCGCGCGCCCGTACCTACGCCACCGAGCAGATCGCCCGCCAGAAGCTGGACTTCGAGCGCCTAGGCGTGCTGGGTGACTGGGAACATCCCTACCTGACCATGAACTACAGCAACGAAGCCGACGAGCTGCGCGCGCTGAGCAAGATCATGGAGAAGGGCTATGTGTTCCGCGGCCTGAAGCCGGTGAACTGGTGCTTCGACTGCGGCTCGGCGCTGGCCGAGGCCGAGGTCGAGTACAAGGACAAGACCGATCTGTCCATCGACGTGGGCTTCCCCTTCGCCGAAACCGACAAGCTGGCCCATGCCTTCAAGCTGCCGGCCGAGCAGCTCGCCGCCAAGCCGGGCTGGGTCGTGATCTGGACCACCACGCCCTGGACCATCCCGTCCAACCAGGCGCTGAACATGCACCCGGAAGTCGAATACGCGCTGGTCGATACCACGCGCGGCTTCCTGATCCTGGCCACCGAGCGCGTCGAAGAGCAGCTCAAGGTCTATGAACTGGAAGGCACGGTGCTGGCCACCACCACCGGCGCAGCGCTGTCGGAGATCCGCTTCCACCACCCGCTGTCCAAGATGGACGCGGGCTACGACCGCCTGTCGCCGATCTACCTGGGCGACTACGTCACTACCGATACGGGCACCGGCATCGTGCACTCGGCGCCGGCCTACGGCGTGGAGGATTTCCAGTCGTGCAAGGCGCACGGCATGAACGACAGGGACATMATCAGCCCGGTCATGGGCGACGGCGTCTACGCCAGCACGCTGCCGCTGTTCGGCGGCGAGAAGATCTGGGACGCCAACCCCAAGATCGTCGAAGTGCTGAAGGCCTCGGGCAACCTGTTCAATTCGCACAAGTACACCCACAGCTATATGCACTGCTGGCGCCACAAGACGCCGATCATCTACCGCGCCACCTCGCAGTGGTTCGCGGGCATGGACGTGGATCCGGTCAATGAAGACGGCACCAACGGCCCGACCCTGCGCGAAACCGCGCTCGCCGGCATCGAGGCAACCGAGTTCTACCCGGCGTGGGGCAAGCAGCGCCTGCACAACATGATCGCCAACCGGCCCGACTGGACCCTGTCGCGCCAGCGCCAGTGGGGCGTGCCGATGGCCTTCTTCCTGCACAAGGAAACCGGCGCACTGCACCCGCGCACGCCGGAGCTGCTGGAGGCAATCGCCAAGCGCGTGGAAGTGCACGGCATCGAGGCCTGGCAGACGCTCGACCCCAAGGAACTGCTGGGAGAAGAAGCCGCCATGTACGAGAAGAACCGCGACACGCTCGACGTGTGGTTCGACTCAGGCACCACGCACTGGACGGTGATCCGTGGCTCCCACCGCGAAGACCTGTACGACGCATCGGCCGACCTGCCCGACGGCCGTCTGGCTGACCTGTACCTGGAAGGCTCGGACCAGCACCGCGGCTGGTTCCATTCGTCGCTGCTGACTGCCTCGATGCTGTATGGCAAGCCGCCCTACAAGGCGCTGCTGACCCACGGCTTCACGGTGGACGGCGAAGGCCGCAAGATGTCGAAGTCGGTCGGCAACACGGTGTCGCCGCAGGACGTGTCGAACAAGATGGGCGCCGAGATCATCCGCCTGTKGGTGGCCTCGACCGATTACTCCGGCGAGCTGTCGATCTCCGACGAGATCCTGAAGCGCGTGGTGGAAGGCTATCGCCGCATCCGCAACACGCTGCGCTTCCTGCTGGCCAACCTGGCCGACTACGACCACGCGCAGCACGCGCTGCCGGCGTCGGAATGGCTGGAAATCGACCGCTACGCGGTGGCCCTGACCGGGCGCCTGCAACAGGAAATCCTGTCGCACTACGACGGCTACGAGTTCCACCCGGTGGTCGCCAAGCTGCAGACCTTCTGCTCGGAAGACCTGGGCGGCTTCTACCTGGACGTGCTGAAGGACCGCCTCTACACCACCGCGGCCAACTCGAAGGAACGCCGCGCCGCGCAGAACGCCGTGTACCACATCACCCAGGCGATGCTGCACTGGATGGCACCGTTCCTGTCGTTCACCGCTGAAGAGGCCTGGCAGATCTTCGGCCATGGCACGGAGCACACCGACACCATCTTCACCAGCACCTACTACGACGTGCCGGCGATCGACCAGGCCGACGACCTGCTGCAGAAGTGGCACGTGATCCGCGAAGCCCGCGCCGAAGTCACCAAGCAGCTCGAAGCGGTGCGCGTGGACGGCGAGATCGGTTCCTCGCTGCAAGCCGAAGTCACCATCCAGGCCGGTGGCCCGGTGCTGGCCGCGCTGCAGAGCCTGTCCGACGACCTGCGCTTCGTGCTGCTGACTTCCGCTGCCAAGGTGGCCCCAGCGCCGGAAGGCGGCGACCTGCTGGTCACCGTGACGCCGTCGGTGCACGCCAAGTGCGAGCGCTGCTGGCACTACCGAGCCGACGTCGGCCGCGACCCGGCCCACCCCACCCTTTGCGGCCGCTGTGACAGCAACCTGTTCGGCGCCGGTGAACACAGGAGCCACGCCTGATGGCCGCCACCACCACGCGCACCGCGCGCGGCACCAAACGCGCCAGCAGCAAGGGCACCAAGGGCAGCAACACCACCCCGCTACTGTGGATGGCGTTCGCCCTGCTGGTGATCATGCTGGACCAGTTTTTCAAGATCGTCATCGTGCGGACCTTCGCCTACGGCGAATCCCGTCCGGTAACGCGCTTCTTCAACCTGGTGCTGGTCTATAACAAGGGCGCCGCCTTCAGCTTCCTGGCGGATGCCGGCGGCTGGCAGCGCTGGTTCTTCACCGGCCTTGGCGTGGTGGTGGGGCTGTTCATCGTCTGGATGCTGTACCGCCATACCGGGCAACGCCTGTTTTGCTTCGCGATCTCGCTGATCCTTGGCGGCGCCATTGGCAATGTGGTGGACCGCGTGGTGTACGGCCATGTCGTCGACTTCCTCGACTTCTACGTGCGCAACTACCATTGGCCAGCCTTCAACGTGGCTGACTGCGCCATCACGGTGGGCGCTGTGCTGCTGATCGTGGATGAACTGCGCCGCGTCCGCCGGCACTGAGGCCACACCAACGTTCCGACCGCGCCCGCGTCATGCGGGCGTTTTTCATGGTGCTGCCTGACTGGCCGGATGGCGGCGCGCACGGCGCGCCGGCAGCGCCGCCAACGCGCGCGCGGGCAAGCCGGTATGATTGACGTTTCTCCGGCGCGGGGGCGGCAAGCGCTGCCGCCTGCCGCGGCAACCGGACAACCGGACAACCGGACAACCGGACAACCACTTCAAGCGAAGAGCATATCCATGGATCTGCGAGGCAAGCATCTCGTCCTTGGCCTGACCGGCGGCATCGCCTGCTATAAATCAGCCGAGCTGGTCCGCCTGCTAACCAAGGCCGGCGCCACCGTGCAGGTGGTCATGACCGAAGGCGCCACCCAGTTCATCACGCCGGTGACCATGCAGGCACTCTCCGGTCGCACGGTCTTCACCTCCCAATGGGACGCGCGCGTGGGCAACAACATGGCCCATATCGATCTCTCGCGCGAAGCCGACGCCATCCTGGTCGCGCCCGCCTCTACCGATTTCCTCGCCAAGCTGACGCACGGCCTGTGCGACGACCTGCTGACCACCCTGTGCATCGCCCGCAACTGTCCGTTGCTGGTGGCACCGGCCATGAACCTGCAGATGTGGCAGGCCCCCGCCACCCAGCGCAACGCCGCCCAGTTGCGCAAGGATGGCGTGACCCTGCTGGGCCCCGGCAGCGGCGATCAGGCGTGCGGCGAAGTCGGCGACGGCCGCATGCTGGAGCCATCGGAACTGCTTGCCGACATCATCGCGTTCTTCCAACCCAAGCCGCTGGCCGGGCGGCGCGTAGTCATCACGGCCGGGCCCACCTTTGAAGCCATCGACCCGGTGCGCGGCATTACCAACCGTTCCTCTGGCAAGATGGGCTTTGCGATCGCGCGCGCGGCCCGCGAGGCCGGCGCCGACGTGGTGCTGGTGGCCGGCCCGACGGGCCAGCCCACGCCGCGCGGCGTAGCCCGCACCGACGTGGAAAGCGCGCAGCAGATGCACGATGCGGTGATGGCGAGCCTGCCAGGCGCCGATGTGTTTATTGCGGTCGCGGCGGTGGCCGACTGGCGTCCCGCCGAAGTCGCCAGCCAGAAGCTGAAGAAGGCCAACGATAGCGACACGCCGACACTGCACTTTGTGCAGAACCCCGACATCCTTGCCGCCGTGGCCGCAAAGCCGAACGCGCCCTATTGCGTGGGCTTTGCCGCCGAGAGCGAAAAGCTCGAGCAATATGGCGAGCAAAAGCGCCAGCGCAAGAACGTGCCCCTGCTGGTGGGCAATATCGGCCACCACACTTTCGGCATGGACGACAACGAGATCGTGCTGTTCGATGCSSRMGGCATGACCCGSCTGCCGCGCGCCGACAAGCTGACGCTGGCGCGCGACCTGGTCGCGGCCATCGCCCAGCGCCTGCCCGCGCGCCGTTGAATCGGCGCGCCCAGCCCCCGAACATCACCCGGCCCCGGCCCTGAACATGTCCGCAAGCAAACCCAAACTGCGCCTCTCGGTGCTCGACCAGAGCCCGGTCATCGCCGGCCACAACGCGCGCGATGCGCTGGCCGCCACCGTGGAACTGGCGCAGGCCGCCGACGCGCTGGGCTACACCCGCTACTGGTGCGCCGAGCACCACGGGCTGCGCGGCGTGTGCAATCCGGCGCCGGAAGTCATGCTGGCGCGCCTGGGCAGCGTCACCAAGCGCATCCGGCTGGGCTCGGGCGGCGTCATGCTGCCTTACTACAGCCCCTTCAAGGTGGCGGAGCAGTTCCGCATGCTGGAGGGCCTGTTCCCGGGCCGCATCGATCTTGGTGTGGGGCGTGCGCCGGGCGGCGACATGCGGACCGCGCAGGCGGTGGCCATGGGCCAGTACAACCGGGGCGACCAGTTCGAGGAGCAAGTGCGGGACCTGTCCTGGCTGTTCCGTGGCGAGATGCCGCCCGGCCATATCGCCGAGGGCGTGGTGCTGCAGCCCGAGATCGATACGCGGCCGGAGCTGTGGGTGCTGGGATCGAGCGACTTCGGCGGCGCCTTGGCGGCACGCCTGGGGCTGCGCTTTGCCTTTGCCCACTTCATCAATCCGCATGCGGGCCACGCCGTCGCCCAGCAGTACCGCCGCGATTTCGAGGCAGGCTATGACGAGCGGCCTTATAGCGCGGCGGCGATCTTCGTGATCTGTGCCGACACCGAGACCGAGGCGGCGGAGCTGGAGCGCGCCGTGGACCTGCGCCGGCTGCAGATGGCCTATGGCGTCAACGCGCCGATCCCCTCGCTCGCGCAGGCCGCGCAGCACGAGCTCAGCGAGCGCGACCGGCTGATCGTCGAGCGCGAGCGCCCGCGCACCATCTGCGGCACGCCCGAACAGGTGGCGCAGCGCATGCTGGCCCTGCGCGAGCGCTTCCTCGCCGACGAGCTGGTGGTGCTGAGCGTGGCCGCCAGCTACGCGGCGCGGCTGCGCACCTACGAGCTGCTGGCGCAGGCGTTCGACCTGTCKGGCCACTAAGGGCAGCTAAGGGCGGCTGGGGGGCGACCAAGCTCGGCTATCATCTCAGGTTGCCAACGTTTTAGTTTTCCCGGGACCGACCAGCCATGACATTCGAAGCCAACCCCACCGTCGAAATCAAGGTGCTTGACGCACGCCTGCATGAATGGGGCCTGCCGGCTTACCAGAGCGATATGGCGGCGGCGATCGACCTGCACGCCTGCCTGGACGCCGCGCTCACCATCGAGCCGGGCAGCCCGGCGCAACTGGTGCCTGCCGGCATCTCCGTGCACATGGGCAACCCCTACATGGCGGCCACCATCGCGCCGCGCTCGGGCCTGGGCCACAAGAAAGGGCTGGTGCTGGGCAACTCGATCGGCGTGATCGACGCCGACTACCAGGGCCCGATCATGGTGAGCGTGTGGAACCGCAATGCGCCCGGCACCGAGCCGATCGTGATCCAGCCGGGCGAGCGCATCGCGCAGATGATGTTCGTGCCGGTGCTGCGGCCCGTGTTCAAGACCGTGGAAGTGTTCTCCGAAGACACCGTGCGGGGCGCGGGCGGCTTCGGCTCAACCGGCGTGCATCACGCCAAGAGCGGCAGCTAAGCGGGAAAGACGGCGCGCTTGACGATACGGCGTTAGCGCGCCTGCTCGAACAGCAGCGCCACGCCGCCGGCCAGAGCGGCAGGAATCAGGCTCTCATCGGGCCCCAGGTCGAGCGCCCCGACGCACGCCTCGCGCCAGCCGCGGCGAGCTGCGGCCAGGTCGCTGGTGCGCAGCCGGATGGCGGCGTACCCCGGCACGGCGCGGCGCACATGCTCGGTGCCGGTCGCGGCGGCAAGCGCCTGCGGCGTGGTCACCACCAGCGTGGCGCCATCCAGCGCCAGGCTGCAGATGTGATCACTCAGTTGCGTCATCTCGCCGCCGGTCAGTTCGGCGTAGGCACGCCCGGCAGCCTCGACCAGGGATGGCGCCACCACCAGGAACATCGTAGCGATGCCCATGGCGCCGTTGGCATGCGTGGTCCATTCCGGACGCCACAGCAGCTCCGGCGTGCGGTGCTCGCAGATGAAGTAGCGCGCGCCCGGCGCATCGTCGATCGCGGCGACGCGGAAGGTCGCGGGGTGCTCCGTGCCATCGTCCAGCCGCACCGGCCGCGAGAACTCGATCGGGTCCGAAGTGTGCCAGCCGCCGCCGCGCAGCTGTGCCGCGTCGGTGAAGGTATCGCTGCTCTTGCAGGACAGCCCCGCGCAGCCGCCCCCGGCCTCCTGTGCATCCCAGTAATACTGCCGCGTCGGGCTGGGCGCGGTGACATGCAGCAGCTCAAGATAGTCGCGCGCCAGCATGACGCAATGATTCTGCGAGCCGAGCGTGTGGTAACCGCGCGGCGTCAGCGTGAAGCCAAACCCGCGCCAGGCTTGCGCCGCGGCGTCAAGATCGGGACACACCATCACGGCGTGGTCTAGCGGTTCCATCGTCATCGCACCCTCTCGCTTCAGTCGAACTGGATATTGGCCTTGCGCGCCACTGCCTGCCATTTGTCGTGCTCGTGGCGCACCAGGCTGGCCAGCTCGGCGGGGCTGCCGCCCACGATCTCGAAGCCCTGCATGGCCAGCGCATCCATCACGCGCTGCTGCCGCAACGACTGAACCAGGGCATCGTGCAGGCGCGCCACGGTCGGCTCCGGCAACCCGGCCGGGCCAAACACGCCGATCCATGAATAGGCTTCGAAACCGCGATAGCCTTGCTCGGCCACGGTTGGCAGCTGCGGGAACTGGCGCAGGCGGCTTGTGCCGGTCACGCCAAGCAGCTTGATCGTCTTGGCAGCCACATGCGCCTGCACCGCCGCATAACTGGAGAAAAATACGTCGACTTCATTGGACAGAACCGCCTGCACCGCCGGGCCGCCACCTTTGTACGGCACGTGGAGAAAGCGCACGCCGGCCTCGGTCGCCAGCGCCTCGGCGGCGAGCTGGTTAAGGCTGCCGATGCCGGAAGACGCGTAGCGGACGCTCTCCGGCTTCAGCCGCGCCATGGCGACCAGCTCCTTCACGTTGGACGCGGGCAACGACGGGTTGGCCGCGATCACCAGCGGAAAGCGCACCAGTTGCGAGATCGGCGTGAAGTCGCGGAAGGTATCGTAGGGCAGGTTCTTGTAAGCAAACGGGTTGATGGCATGGGTGTCGAACGCCATCAACAGCGTGCTGCCGTCGGGCTTAGCCCGGGCCACGGTACTCGAAGCAACCAGGCCACCGGCGCCGGGCTTGTTGTCGATCACCACCGTCTGGCCGAGCCCGCTCTTCAGGCCGGGCTGCAACTGGCGTGCGACGATATCGACGCTGCCTCCCGGAGGGAACGGCAACACCATGGCGATCGGACGGCCGGACGCGCCTGTCGTGGCATCGCCACCCAGGGCAGCCAGGCCAGGCACGGGAATCAGGGGCATCGCGCCAAATGGCAACGATTTGAGCAGCAGGCGGCGCAGCCGCGAGCGTTGGGATTGGGACATCAGGCACTCAGACGGATGGCGGGCACACAGCTGCGGTCCGCAGCCGCACCCGGCCAAAACAAAAAGGGCGGCATCGCTGCCGCCCTGTATTTTGCCCGAGGATAGCACGAATTGCAGGCAAGGTCCGCTCTGCCTGCCCTTCGCGCTTCGTCCTAGACTTCCGCTTTCTCGTTTTCCGGTGCTTCCGGCGGTTCCGCGGCAGCCTCGGCAAAATCCAGCTTGATCTGGTCCTGCTCGTCGAGATCCACCACCACCCGGCCACCGGACACCAGCTTGCCGAACAAGAGTTCGTCAGCCAGCGCCTTGCGGATCAGGTCCTGGATCAGGCGCTGCATCGGCCGCGCGCCCATCAGCGGGTCGAAACCCTTCTTGGCAAGGAACTTGCGCAGGTGGTCGCTGAAGCTGGCTTCCACCTTCTTCTCGTGAAGCTGCTCCTCAAGCTGCATCAGGAACTTGTCCACCACGCGGAGGATGATCTCCTCGTCGAGTGAACGGAAGCTGATGATGGCATCCAGCCGGTTACGGAACTCCGGCGTGAACATGCGCTTGATGTCGACCATCTCGTCGCCCTGCTCGCGCGAAGACGTGAAGCCGATGGTGGCGCGGTTCATGGTTTCCGCTCCCGCGTTGGTGGTCATGATGATGATCACGTTGCGGAAGTCGGCGCGGCGGCCATTGTTGTCGGTCAGCGCGCCATGATCCATCACCTGCAGCAGGATATTGAAGATATCCGGATGCGCCTTCTCGATTTCGTCCAGCAGCAGCACGCAGTGCGGCTTCTTGGTGACGGCCTCGGTCAGCAGGCCGCCCTGGTCAAAGCCCACGTATCCCGGCGGCGCGCCGATCAGCCGGCTCACCGCATGGCGTTCCATGTATTCGGACATGTCGAAGCGCAGCAGCTCGATGCCCATGATGAAGGCAAGCTGCTTGGCCACTTCGGTCTTGCCCACCCCGGTCGGGCCGGAGAACAGGAAGGAACCGATCGGCTTGTCCGTCTTGCCAAGGCCAGCGCGCGACATCTTGATGGCCGAAGCCAGCGCCTCGATGGCCGGCTCCTGGCCGAACACCACCGATTTCAGATCGCGATCCAGGGTCTGCAGCTTGCTGCGGTCATCCTGGTTGACGCTCTGCGGCGGGATGCGCGCGATGCGCGAAACGATGTCCTCGATCTCGCCCTTGCCGATGGTCTTCTTCTGCTTGGACTTGGGCAGGATGCGCTGGGCTGCACCGGCCTCATCGATCACATCGATGGCCTTGTCCGGCAGGTGGCGGTCGGTGATGAAGCGCGCCGACAACTCGGCCGCCGCAGTCAGCGCCGCTGCCGCGTACTTGACACCATGGTGCTCTTCGAAGCGCGACTTCAGGCCACGCAGGATCTGCACGGTCTGGTCGACCGAGGGCTCCACCACGTCGATCTTCTGGAAACGGCGCGACAGGGCCGCGTCTTTCTCGAAGATGCCCCGGTATTCGGTGAAGGTGGTCGCGCCGATGCACTTGAGCTGGCCCGACGACAATRCCGGCTTGAGCAAGTTGCTGGCGTCCAGCGTCCCGCCCGAAGCGGCGCCCGCGCCGATCAGCGTGTGGATCTCGTCGATGAACAGGATCGCGTTCGGATTGTCCTTGAGCGACTTGAGCACGCCCTTGAGGCGCTGCTCGAAGTCCCCTCGGTACTTGGTGCCGGCCAGCAGTGCGCCCATGTCGAGCGAGTACACGACCGCCTTTTCAAGGATGTCGGGCACTTCGTTCTTGGTGATGCGCCAGGCCAGGCCTTCGGCGATCGCGGTCTTGCCGACACCCGCCTCGCCCACCAGCAGCGGGTTGTTCTTGCGCCGGCGGCACAGCACCTGGACCACCCGCTCGACTTCGCTCTCGCGGCCAATCAGCGGATCGATCTTGCCGGCCTTGGCCAGCGTGTTCAGGTTCTGGGTGAACTGCTCGAGCGGGCTCTCCTTGCCATCACCGCCTTCGCCCTCGGCCGTGCCGTCGCCGTGCTTGGCGGGCTCGGCCTGGTCCTTGCGGATGCCATGGCTGATGAAGTTGACCACATCCAGCCGGGTCACGCCCTGCTGCTGGAGGTAGTACACCGCGTGCGAGTCCTTCTCGCCAAAGATCGCCACCAGGACATTGGCCCCGGTCACTTCCTTCTTGCCGTTGGAAGTGGACTGGACATGCATGATGGCGCGCTGGATGACGCGCTGGAAGCCCAGCGTAGGCTGGGTATCCACCTCGTCGGTACCAGGCACCACGGGTGTGTTGTCCGCGATGAAGTTCTTCAGACTGGTGCGCAAATCCTCAATATTGGCTGCGCAGGCGCGCAAGACTTCCGCTGCCGTGGGGTTGTCAAGCAACGCCAGTAGCAGGTGCTCCACGGTTATAAACTCGTGGCGTGCCTGCCGGGCTTCAACAAACGCCATGTGCAGGCTGACTTCCAATTCTTGCGCAATCATGCTTCCTCCATCACGCACTGCAACGGATGACCCGCCTGCCGTGCGTGGGTTGACACCAGCTCGACCTTCGTTGCCGCGATATCCCTGGTATAGATGCCGCAGACCCCCTTACCCTCCCGGTGGACGGTCAACATGATCTGCGTTGCCGTCTCCCGGTCCCTGCTGAAATACTGCTGCAGGATCATCACGACGAACTCCATCGGGGTGAAGTCGTCATTCAGCAGCAACACCTTGTACATGGCGGGTGGTTTGAGCGCCTGCTCTTTCCGCTCCAGTACGGTGCCTGCTTCGCGTTGTGGGACATTTGCCAGCCGTGTAGCCATGGCTTTATTCTAACCCTTACGCACAACTCTGCAATTTGGGGAAAAGACACCGGATTCAAGAGGCCGATGCAGCGGCCATCCAGATTCCGTGGACGCCGAAGGCATCCGGGTTCACTCGTGGGTCACTTGAACGGGAAGGCGCACGCCTTTGCGGTGCACCCTTTCCCTCCAAAATACCATCTACAGCCGTTCCTTTCCCGCCACACCCTACCAGGAGTGKGGAATCTGCCAACTTGACAGTGCGCAGGTTTGACAGAAGAATCGTTCGCACATTCACGTCTGGTTACGCGAGCCAAGCAATAGTCCGGACTGAGTGATCCGTGAGCAGGGAGGCCCACGAATCCAGCGGCGGCGAGTCAGCACATCAAACTGGCCGCCACGCGGTGCCCGCACAGTCGTGCCTTTGCGCCCGACCCGGTTCCGTCCGGGCAGCGCGGAAGAACACTAGCCGGGCACCCACTGGCCGCGGCGCTTTCCCCCGCTCGTATCCTGCTTTTTTTGTTGGGGGAGTTTATGGCAAGCGGTATCGTCAAATGGTTCAATGACGCCAAGGGCTTTGGGTTCATCAAGCCGGACGACGGCGAAGAAGAACTGTTTGCGCACTTTTCGGCCATCCAGATGAATGGCTTCAAGACCCTGAAAGAGGGTCAGCGCGTATCCTTCGAAATCATCCAGGGCCCCAAGGGCAAACAAGCCACCAATATCCAGGATCACGCCTGAAGATTCGGTGCGCGGCCGCACCAGCCGGTAGAGCTTGAGGTGGCCACGACAGGATGCGGGGGGATCATCCCCGGAACGGGATCGGCCTGCCCCGCCCCAAAGCACGCAGGCTGGACAGCAGCACGTAACGCATCCGACAAAAAGCCCGGCCAGGTCAATGCCGGGCTTTTTGTTTGGCTCGCTGGTCGCGCCTTTTAGCCTGCCACTTCGATTCCTCATTGATTTCCGGTCGTTTTTGTAGCTCTTTGGTGGCTTTTTGCATAATTTTGGCTGTTTCCGCACATTCAAACACCCCGAAATGTACGTCATTAGGCGCAAAATATCTTGCCCTCCAGTGCCGGCACTATCCAGCCAGTAGATCAACAGGAAGTCGCCGCCAACGTGGCATTCGCGATGGTCGGCCCAGCCGCCCATGAGCGCATGGTGCAGCCACTCAGGCCCGAACGGCGCGCCGTCGGCCTGTGGAAAGATGGCTAAGCACTTACATCGAGATTGCCGACTATGGCGGCAGCGCTAGTCTGCCGTGGGGGTAGGTGATGCCCAACCCAGGAACCAGCTAGCACAAATGCCCCCACGAACAACGCAAGCCCGACGCAATAGGCCGCAAGGCTTCGCCATCGGTCAGGAGAGCGCCGCATGAGCGCTAGCAGTACCAGAATCAAGCCAATCAGCGTCAGCAGACACGCAGTTGCAAGCACAACAGCAGTAACAACAACCAATGAGCCGGTAGTGACCTGCGCGCGAGTGATAGGAGTGAGAAAGGTAAAGACTGCAAAGGCCAAACCCAAGAGCGCAAGGCCAATGGCGATGCAATCCACCGCACTCCCAACCCTGCTCCTAGTTTGTATCATCTGAGCCCCTCGGCGGCCACTTGCTGCGCCAAGGCGGCCCAACGGCGCAGACTGTCTGGCACCACATGCGCATAGTAAAAATGCCCTTCTCCTTTGCCTGCGATCATTTGCTTGCCCAGCAGCGGAGCCGCCACAGCAAGCTCGGCCCACGGCATCCCCGCGTAGATTGGATCTCCATGTTCGGTCAGATTGATCACGGTGGTCTTGCGAATACTTTTGTGGCTACGCAGATCCGCTAGAAACCCGGCCTCGATGGGTGAACCCACCAGTACTAGATGGTCAATCACGTGCCCGGCCCGGGCATAAGACCATGCAGTCTGAGCGGCCAGGAGGGAGCCATAGCTATAGCCGATCAGATTGAATTGGGATGCCTCTGCTGCCATGCCACTCGTAATTGTCCATTCCCCGTTATCGCGCGAGCGGATGGCTAGGCCGGATCGGATGGCATCGATCAGCGTGCCTACGAACTCATAGTCCTTGGGAAGATCGATAGTCGCCGAGTTTGTGATGCCTGCAAAGCAGTGGGCAATCCCTGCCCTCCGGAACGCCTCGAGTTGTGGCCGCACGTAGTCGCCATCTAGTCCGGCCCCACCCCAATACAGAGTCCCGCGAGGCCGCAGCAGATAGACCTTCACAGGCGCGCGCTTCTCAATCGGAGTCAATGGAATTTGTATCGTCTTGATTGGTTGCATCAGGCATCCTCCCCAAATATTTCCAGCGTCATGGTCGCTGCGGTATCGCTCGAAATGCGCTCGGTCATACCGCTGTCGTCTGTTCGCGCCTCGATCGATCCGCCATCGCCTGTCAGGCGGTAGCGCCGGCGTGCCAGGGGTTGGCCGGAGTTTTCGTCCAGAAGTTGCACCTGTTGGTCGTAACGGGGATTAGAGGCCAAGAAGGGCGCCACTGGGAAATCAGTTGTGCCCGCGATAACTTCCTGCACGCTTGCCACTCCAGCACTCTCGGCTTCGTCGTCGCACCAAGTCTCGCCGGCGAGAGTGGCGATAATGCTCGGATGTGTCGGGCACTTGCAGAGCACGATATCGCCATCAGCCGCCGTCTCGCCCATGAAGCTAATACGGCTCGGTCCGCCAGCCTTTGCAAGGATGCCGGTGGTCTTGCAGGCTTCGCAGTAGGCTTGCCCACCGATAAGCGCTACCTGGTGGCCGGCACCGTCGCCAATGGTGAAAACTGGCCCGTCATACGGGAGGATGACGCCATCTGGTGAAAGCCTGTCGCCCACACACGCAACTCTGCGCATCATGGTTTGGCCTCCCAAGTTGCGGTCAACTGCTTCACGTTGTGCATACGTTCTCCCATGGATTGATTGATAGGCGTTTGGCGCCTCCCTACTTATGCGCGATACAGCACCAAAATCAATCGGACATTTCTGCAAGTGCGGAGAGCATTTTCCTTATGTGTCCTATTCGGTCTTTTTTTTATGTCGACCTGGCTGCACACTTGCCGGGTAGTATCTCCTGATACGACGGGATGAAAAAAAACCCCGGCGACCTTTGCGTCGCCGGGGTTTCGGTTCAGGCTGAGACAGCCCGGACTACGGTCACATTCGATCATTCTGTGTAAATCGCCCGCAAAGCCTTCACAGGCATAGAGCAGTCACTTACACACATGCGATAACACTCACGACAGCACTCACTATCTCCGGACTGCCCTACTTATCCACAGGACAAACGTCGGCCTTCAGTGCGACGCATCGAGCAGATCACGGAACTTACATGCTGTTTCGGTCTCAGGGTCGTCGCCGCTTCCCCCTCGGCAACGCTCATTGAGAGCCGCCCTCACATTCTGACGTTGAACCTTACCGCCCGCGTCATACGGAATGTGAATTTCGGAACCGCTCGCTGTGTGGAGGGTGTAACCAGCACCGCGCGTATAGGGTACTTTACCAAGAGCCGTGCCGTCCTGACCCACGGCAAAACATAGGTCCATCCCACTCGATGCCTTGACGGTTGTCATGATGAAGAAGCGCTCGCCTTTCCGCACAACATCAATGATGTCCGCGTCGTCTTTCCGCTGCTCCGGTGCCGCTGCCTGCGGCGCTTGCTGATCGCGCCGCACGCTGGGCGACTCCAGCTTGCGCTGAAACTCCGGCGAGACCAGACGGAAATTGCCGGCAGGCCAGACGATGGGGGTAAGTGTCGAGCCTTCGCGCGCAACAATTTTTTGCTTATCTTCGGACAGGTAATAGCACCCGCTGGAAACCACCATCCCGTCTGCACGCGTGACGCTGTAATGGTGCCATTGATGCAGGAGACCCTCACAGTTCCAATCTTCCAGAACGATCCAACCACCCAACGCGGTCGGCGCGGTTGCGATAGGCTTGATCCGACTGGTCCAAGCACAGCATCACCCAGCAATCCCCATCCCGCCGCACCCATAAGCGATTTCGCATTTTCCTGCGAAAGCGTATTGACGTTTTCTATGTCTTCGAAACCGAGTTTCACGCGCCGCCATGCGCTCGTGCGCACGATAAGCGCGGGAACAAAGCGTTTGCGAAACATCGGCCCGACAGCTTTGTTTGCAACCTGAGCGTTGTGGAAGTCCCCAGCAAGAATTTTTACTAAGCCAAGTGCCATGGTTGTCCCTCTTTGCTACTCGGTTCCGGCGCGTGCACCGGGCTAACGCCCGCGAAAATGTCACGATTGGAGCGTGGTCAAAGAGTGTACATCAGGCCAAATTGTCGTGCGTGAGCAAGCTTAGAAAAACGTTCGGTAATCAGGTCAAGCGACTTCGGCGCGAAGCCGGTATTTCGCAGGAGGACTTCGCCGCTACCTGTGGGTTTGCTCGCAGCTATATGAGCCGCATCGAGCGTGGAACGTCGAATCTATCTTTGGATGCCATAGAGCGCCTTGCCGCTGGACTACAAATCTCAGTTGAGGAATTGTTCAAGGGACTGTAGGCCGGCCCCGAGCGACAACTATTGTCTTGTGCGCGGCCATCATCAGGTATGCGCGTCAAAAGACCTCCCAACATCGACGGGGCAATAGGTTAATGCCCCGTCATCGAGTGCAGCACACGCGCTTGGGCAATGACGCTGCTCAATGGCAGTTTGATGCGTGCGCGGACCGCTTCAGCAATCATCACTAGTACAGTATCTGCGAGCGGATCACGCCCGCACAGTAGCGTCATTTCATCGCCCGATGCGCCAATGATGTCGAGGCCCAGCCTGGCACGAACACAATCAGTCACACGCTTGACCAATACGAAGGGACCTCCAACGACAGGCTCGCCCTGGCGCGCTTTGCGAAGCCGATAGCCGCGCGTGGGATTAGCTGCAAACCATTCGCGGTCGTCCGTCTGCCACACGCTCTCGTGATTGAAGCCGACTAGCGCCGAACCTTGGCTGGCAATGTGACCGGCAATCTCTGCTTTGATAATCTTCGTGTCGTTCATAATTTTCCAACCTAGTTGCAATCATGGTGTTCGACAGAACAGGGGGTAACCATGGGGTTCCAACATAGCCGCAATCATGCCGTCCGCAATTTCGGACCCATCTAGCGGCACGGAGCAGCCGCCCGTTCCACTGTTCTTCCACTGTTCCAACCGTCCCACCTGTTCCATATCCTGCAAACCCTTGCCAGCAAAGGCTTTGCGCGGAACAGATGTTGTTTTGGAGCGGAACAGCCACCTGTTCCACCTGTTCCGGGTGAAGCACTCCGCCTGTTCCGCACAAAGCCTTGCTAGTAAAGGGATTGCGGGGGAATGGAACAGGTGGAACAGGTGTTTTTTGCATAGTGGGAGAACCATCGTCAGCCCTCCCACAATTTCGCAGTGAACACATACACCCGTGATTTGCCTTTTCCGGGGATACGTTCAGAGCGCTGCGCCCATCCGTTACCGTCAGGTTTGATCCATCCGGCTGCAATCAACACCTTCGTTACGGTCTTGGGTTCATACCCGACACAGATTTCCCGCTTAAACACTTCTGGCAGCACCAGATACTCGACGCCGCCACCTGCACTGGCGCGCTTGAACCCTGCCCGGTTGATTGTCGAGCGACCGTGGCTCGCGAGCACAACGGGGGTTCCTTCTAGGGGTTCGATTGGCGACAACGAAGTAAACCGACTCTCCTCGTGTGACTCGAAAAACGCTTTCACGTGGGCCAGAATCGCGCCTTGTTCCTGATTGCCCCCGCCGCCGCGATTGTCGAGCCATGTCTTGAAGCAATGTGCCGCCGCGTTCAACGCGGCACCTTGTGGCCAACCCGTTACGCTGTACGCCGTCGCGCACTCGCCAGCCAGCCCGATAAGAGCGAAGCGTTKGCAAACACGAGTAGCCTGCCCGCTCGCATCGTTCGGTAAGTGATTGCGCAGAAACACCGCCGTCTCATGCCTGAGCCAACCGGGAAGTGACGGCAGATTGGTGGTCGCGCGTTCGAGAAACGCGATGGCGGCTGCGCCGTACGCGGCCTCAGTCCCGGCCACGATGCCCTGTGACAATTGCGCCCCGCCTGTCATACCGTGCAACGTMTCAAATAGGCCGTGCCCCGCGCCAGCATCAGCGGGAATATCGACCAGGCGCACCTCTTGTCCCGCTCGCACGCGCTTTCCGCCTTCATGCATGTGCTGTGAAAGTCCGATCTCGCCAGACGACAGGAATAGCAGCCGCCACGACTGGCGATTACGCGCCGCCCCCGTTCGCGCTGCACGTTGCTTGCCGCTGCCGTTGGCTAGCATGTAGGCGATCTCTCCAGCCTCTCGCGGGTCAACCTGTGCCATCTCATCGAGTACTAGCAGCGAATCGTTATGCACCGCTGCCAGGCCTTCCAGACCGTTTGAAGTGGCTCGCCAGCGTTGCAGATAATCGGGGCCTCCGATCACGCTACAGGCGGCGCGCAATGCTGTTGTTTTACCCGTCGAGCTATCGCCAACGAAGTGCAGCCCGCCCGACTCCTGTCCGGACAGGTGTAGTAGCATCCCGGCAAACGCGGACGACACAGCCAGTAGCAACCGGCTATTGCCGACACAGAAGCGCGCGACGGTGTTTTTCCAGTCGTCCAGCGTGCCCGCCTGCGCATAGGTCCGGTTAGCAATCTCCGTCTGAAACAACACACGTTCCGCAGAATTGCCAATGGTCCGATCCGGCATTACAAACACGCCATCATGCCAACCTGTTCGCGTTACGCAGCGTGCACGTGCGTCAGGTTGAGCGACGGTGATGTATTCAGTTAGCTTGTTTCGGGCCTTATTGCCCGGCGCGATCCGCAACCCAAGGCGGGCCAATTCGCCGCGCATGTCCGCGCCGTCGCCCTTGAGCATTTCCATCGGCATCACCCATTGGTGCGGCAGCCCGTCAGCATCGCGCCATTCGAGCACACGGCCCCAGTTATCGGATGCCTTATCGCGCGCCAGAGCGGTAACGAGCAACGTTGAGCAAATCCACGCCGGGTCGCCATCGTCGCCGTTATAAAGAACGCCACCATCCGTAACAACGAAGCCATGCGGCGCGCGGTAGTCAGTCACCACGTTTGAGGTCGCGCTATCTCCGATAAAACGCGTCTGTTCCGCACACGCATCAGTGATGGTTCGTCGGAGATACGTTCGATGCTTGTCCCATTTTTCCCGCACCAAGGCAGACCGGCGCATAAGACGCTCAATTCGCTCGCAGTCTCTTCCCGTCCAGTAGGCGAGTTCTTTGGCCAGAGCGTAATCGGCACTGCTCGCATCAAATGGTTTGCCTTCGGCTCCGGGCCACACGTTGGACAGTACCGCTTCGTTGCGCTCCCACAAGTCACGGAATGATGCGCGCACCGCGCCGCCGAACGCTTCTGCGGCGCTCTTGGATTTAACGTGCGTAAGAGCCTTATCGATCACCTCTGAATCGTCCACCCCGCCAGCCCATCCGACACAAGGGGTTGCAGTCCATTCGAACGGGACAGCATCGTATTCTTTGGGCGGAAAATGCTGCGCGACAAGAGCAGCAATCGCTGCGTCATGCCGCGTGCTCGCGTCGCCTATGGCGTTCGTCCCGGAAAGCGCGATGAAGTGCCCTTCGGTATATAGTTCGATGTGATGCTCAGTATCCTTCGTGGTGTGTGCAGGTACAGGGCCACTCCCCCAAATATGGAGGCCGCGCCCGCTAACGGATACTTCGATAGCCGCGCCGGGAAATCGCCCACACAGGTCGTTCGCCAATGGGGACCATGTATTGCCGTCCTGTAGCGCGCCGTCAATATCGTGGCACCACAGATCGTCATCGGCAGTCAGAACGAAGCCCACGCCCCATCCGCTACCCATACTCTCGGCCAGCGAACACGCTGTCTCCGGGTCAAGCCAATTGGCGGAATCGTGCGCGTTCGAGGGTTGCAGCGTGTGCGGACTGATTGGAATTTTATCGAGCCGCCCGTTTGCCATCGGCGCGAGTTGATAAAGAATGAATTGCTTGTGCCGCGTGAGAGCCTTAAGCGACCCCGCGAGCGCATGGCGCAAAACGCCAATTTTGGACAACGGCGCGTTCATGCGCGCCCCCTGAGCACATACACACCAACACGATGCAAATTGCCGCTCTCGGTTAACTCGGCGCGCATGATAGTCACGATGCGATAGCCGTAGTGACGCCGCAATTCATAGACGCGCGGACGCGGATCATAAATATCGAGATAGCGCGACGCTTCGAACGTTGTAATGCTGCCCAATTCGCGCATGGCAACGAGTAACCGTGAGCGCTGAGTTGCGCTATTATTGCCAGGCGTCTTGCAC
>NZ_JBFTSF010000109.1:0-28596 GCF_056399905.1 Cupriavidus sp. 01L46 | reverse complement strand
ATCTCGGCAGGGTCGGCATCGGCGAGCGTGCGCAACTCGGTTTCGAGATCGGCAAGCACGCCCTCGGTATCGGTGGCATCGCTCACCGTGTAGCGGATCTGCCGCTTCACGTGCACCGCCTTGGCGAAGGGGCACAGGTTGAGGCCGATCACCGCGCGCTCCAGCCATTGCTGGGTGGCGCCTACGATGGACTGGGTGGATGGCGAAGCGGTGGGCATGGCGATGCGTGACTGCGCTAAACCGCCATTTTAACCCCCCGCCTCGGCGGGCCAAAGGGCAAAGGGCAAAGGGACTCAGCGGCGCGCCCCGTAGATCTGCCTGGCCAGCGCCTCGGCCTGGCGCATKGCCGCGTCACGCTCGGCCGTGCTCAGCTTTGCGCAGACGTACTCCAGGTTGGCGGTGTCCAGGTCGGTGACGTGGCGTTCGCCGGACAGCACGATCACCTTGCGCCACATGCAAGCCTTGACGCGGTCGCGCTCCAGCCCGAGGCACCCGGACTGCAGGCAGTACGAGAGGTTGCGCTGGGACAGGAAATCGCCTTTCATCGCCTTTTCCTGCAACCCCTGCGCGGTTTCCTGCGCGAGCGCCGGGTGCACGCCGGCCACAAGGCCCAGCACGACCAGCAAGACCAGAACCAAGGCCCGCGCGGCGGGAAGAGGCAACGACAAGCGGGACGGCAAGGGCATGGGAGGCGCGGGAGACCAGTGGCACAAGGGAAGGGGCGATCTTAGCAGTTGCCCCTGCCCTATATAATCCGATCCGCCGCACCCTGCCTTGCGCCCCTTTGCGCGATCGACCGCCTTGCCCCGGATTCAACCCATGTCTGCACCCGCCGCCTCCCTCCCCGCCGCCAGCGTTGCCGTGATCGGCGGCGGCCCCGCAGGCCTGATGGCGGCGGAGGTGCTGGCCGCGCGCGGGTTTCGCGTGGACGTGTATGACGCCATGCCCTCGGTTGGCCGGAAGTTCCTGATGGCCGGGCGCGGTGGCATGAACCTCACGCATTCCGAAGCGGCGCAGCCCTTCCTCGGGCGCTATGGCAAGCGCAGCGCGCAAATCGCACCGCTGCTGGCCGGCTTCGATCCGCAAGCGCTGCGCGGCTGGGTGCACGGCCTCGGCATCGAGACCTTCGTCGGCAGCTCGGGCCGGGTCTTTCCCACCGACATGAAAGCCGCGCCGATGCTGCGCGCGTGGCTGCACCGCCTGCGCGAGGCCGGCGTGCAGTTCCATATGCGCCGTCGCTGGCTGGGCTGGGACGATGCGTCGGGCCAGCTGCGCTTTGGCACGCCCGAGGGCGAGCTGCTGGTCCAGGCCGATGCCACGGTGCTGGCACTTGGCGGCGGCAGCTGGGCACGCCTGGGTTCCGACGGCGCATGGGTACCGCTGCTGGCAGCGCGCGGCGTGGACATCGCCCCGTTGCGCCCCGCCAACTGCGGCTTCGACGTAGCCTGGAGCGAGCACTTCCGCACACGTTTTGCCGGCCACCCGCTGAAGGCCGTGGCCATCGGGCTGCGCGAGCGCGATGGCGTGGAGCACTATCGCCAGGGCGAGTTCGTCATCACGGCCGGCGGCATCGAGGGGAGCCTGGTCTATGCGCTGAGCGCACCAATGCGCGACCTGCTCGAAACCACCGGCGAGGCCACGATCCATCTCGACCTGGCGCCAGGCCTGCCGGCTGAACGCGTGGCCGAAGCGGTGCAGCGCCCGCGCGGCGCGCGCTCGCTATCGAGCCACTTGCAGAGCAAGCTGGGCATCACCGGTGTCAAGGCCGGCTTGCTGCGCGAATGCTTGTCAAAGGAAGAATTTGCCGACCCCGCGCGGCTGGCGGCAGCGCTCAAGGCGCTGCCCGTGCGCCTGCTGCGCGCGCGCCCGATCGATGAAGTGATCAGCAGCGCGGGCGGCGTCGCGTTCGAGGCGATGGACGCGCAATTGATGCTGCGCGCCGTGCCGGGCGTGTTCTGCGCCGGCGAGATGCTGGACTGGGAAGCGCCCACCGGCGGCTACCTGCTGACCGCATGCTTTGCCAGCGGGCGCGCGGCCGGGCTGGGAGCGGCGGCCTGGCTCGAAGCAACCCAGGCTGCCGGGCGCTAAGCCAGCCTGGGCTCGCTCAGGCCGCCTTGCCGTTGACGATGCTCAACGCCACGGCCTCGGCCACTTCGATGCCATCGATGGCCGCGGAGTAAATGCCGCCCGCATAGCCAGCGCCTTCGCCGGCCGGGTACAACCCTTCCACGTTCATGCTCTGGTAGTTGTCCTTGCGGCGGATGCGCAGCGGCGACGACGTGCGCGTTTCCACGCCGGTCAGCACCGCGTCATGCATGGCGAAGCCGGCAATCTTCTTGTCCAGTTCGGGCAGCGCCTCGCGGATGGCTTCGATGATGTAGTCGGGCAGCGCGGTGGACAGGTCAGTCGGCGTGACGCCCGGCTTGTAAGAGGGCTCGACCGTGCCCATCGCCGTKGACGGCCGGCGCGCGATGAAGTCGCCCACCAGCTGCGCCGGCGCGTTGTAGTTGCGCCCGCCAAGTTCGAAGGCGCGCTCTTCCCAATGGCGCTGGAAGGCGATGCCGGCCAGCGGGCCGCCGGGGAAATCCTCCGGCGTGATGCCCACCACGATGCCGGCATTGGCATTGCGCTCGGCGCGGATGTACTGGCTCATGCCGTTGGTCACGACGCGGCCCGGCTCCGAGGCCGCGGCCACCACCGTGCCGCCCGGGCACATGCAGAAGCTGTAGACCGCGCGGCCGTTGCTGGCGTGGTGCACCACCTTGTAGTCCGCGGCGCCCAGCAGCTTGTTGCCAGCGAACTTGCCAAAGCGGCTGCTGTTGATCATGCCCTGCGGATGCTCGATGCGGAAACCCAGCGAGAACGGCTTGGCCTCCATGAACACACCGCGCTCATGCAGCATCTCGAAGGTATCACGCGCGCTGTGGCCCACCGCCAGGACGACGTGGTCGGCCTGCAGGTATTCGCCGTTGGACAGCTTGAGGCCGCGCATCTTGCCGCCCTCGATATCCACGTCCTCGACGCGGGTCTCGAAGCGGACCTCGCCGCCCAGCGCGAAAATCTCGGCGCGCATCTTCTCCACCATGCTGACCAGGCGGAAGGTGCCGATGTGGGGGCGCGCGAGATAGAGGATGTCCTCCGGTGCGCCGGCCTTGACGAACTCATCGAGCACCTTGCGGCCGTAGTGCTTCGGGTCCTTGATCTGGCTGTAGAGCTTGCCATCGGAGAAAGTGCCCGCCCCGCCCTCGCCGAACTGCACGTTCGACTCGGGGTTCAGCACGCTCTTGCGCCACAGGCCGAAGGTGTCCTTGGTGCGCTCGCGCACTTCCTTGCCGCGCTCCAGGATGATGGGCTTGAAGCCCATCTGCGCCAGGATCAGGCCGGCGAGCAAGCCGCACGGGCCCATGCCGATCACCACCGGGCGCAGCGTGGTACCCGGTGCGGGTGCCTGTGCGACGAAGCGGTAAGCCATGTCCGGCGTCACGCTCCAGTTCGGCTTGCCGGCCATGCGCTTGATCGCCGCGGCTTCGTCCTTCACCGCGATATCGAGGATGTAGGTGAGCTTGATATCGGAGCGCTTGCGGGCATCGTGCGCGCGGCGGTACACGGTGAACCCGGTCAGGCCATCGGCCTTGACACCGAGTTCGGCGAGGCGGGCGAGGACCACGGCCTTGAGATCGCTCTCGGCGTGGTCGAGCGGGAGTTTGACTTCACTTAGACGTAGCATGGGAACCTGGAATTCTGCGGCCGGTGGGTCGGCCCTGGAAGGGGCGCGGACTGCACTCTGGTTGAGCGTTGGGCTGGCCGGACCGCAATTTTATCGTTTTTAGCGCCAGGGCCCGCATTCTCTGCCACGAGCGCGCGAAATTGTGAGATCTTCCGCACCCCGGCAAGATAACCAGCAAGGAAGAAAGATGATMGACGCACTAGTCAGCGGCCGGCTCCACGGCCACGCCAGCGAACGTTCCGGCCAGGGCGGCAGCCAGTACGTGACCGCCAAGCTCAAGGCCGCGATCAACGATGGCGACACCGTCATCGTCAATGTCATCGCGTTCGCCGACAAGGTGCGCGCAKGGCTGCTGGCGCTGGAGGACGGCGAATCGGTCGCGCTGTCAGGCAGCCTCACGCCCAAGGTCTGGACCGACAAGAACGGCGACACGCGGCCCGCCCTGGACCTGGTGGCCCATGCCATGCTGAGCGCGCACGGCCAGCAGGACTGACCACCCCGGGGCGGCCGTCCCGGCCAGGTGTGCGCGAGGCCTGCGCCGGCTCATCCCCCTTCGTTGCGCTCCCTCTGTTCATGCCTGCGCCGGGCGCAGCCAGCGGGTCCACCAGGGCCCGGCCGCGGGTGCCTGCAGCCCCAGCGTGGCCGCCTGCCGGGCCAGCATTTCCACCCAGCCGGGCGACAGCGCCACCACGCTGCCGGCAGGCAGGCGGCGCGGCTGCCGCCACACGGTGCCGGCCAGCCAGCGCGGCGCCTCGGTGAGTTCGATTTCGCCCTCCAGCACGCACAGGGTCGTGCCGGCCTTGGCATGGAAGCGCAGCACGCGGCCGCTTTCCAGGTCGAGCACMTGCGCTTGCGGCTCGGCGCTAGCCAGCTTGGCGCGCGTGGGCTGGACGGGCTGGACAGTGGGGACGATCGGGTCTGAACGATAGTTTTGCATGATGCCGGCTCCCTGGCTTTGACAGGGTTCCAGACTACCGATGCAGGCCGGACCGAAACAGGCACACGCCTCTGTCTTGTGAACCGCAACAGAGGCATAACAAACCATCTGTTACGATACAGAAGACCCTGATCTGTACCTGTTGCGCCGGCCGCCGCCGCGCCACCATGCTGCATGGAATCCACCCCCCTCTACCGCCAGCTTGCCCAGCACTACCTGCACGCCATCGAAACGGGCGTTTTGAAGCCGGGGGACCGCGTGCCCTCCGTGCGCACGCTGATGGAGCTGCACGGCGTGAGCCTGTCGACCGCGCTGCAGGCCTGCCGGCAGATGGAAAGCGATGGCCTGCTCGAGGCTAGGCCGCGCTCGGGCTACTTCGTGCGGCACCGCCGGCACAAGCCGCTGGCGCCGATCGAAGAGCCTGCCGCCACGCTGCCCGACCCCGCGCAATACGTGGGCATCCATGAGCGCATCTCCGCCATCACCGCGCGCGGGCGCCAGCAACCGGTCGCGGTGAATTTTGCCGGCGCTTGCGGCGCGCCCGCGCTGTACCCGGCGCAAGGCCTGCGCAATGCGGCGGCGCGCGCGCTGCGCCTGCATCCCCAGCTGTTTGGCAGCGCGGCCGACGCCAGCGGCCATCCGGCCTTTCGCGCCGTGCTGGCGCGCAACGCGCTGCTCTCGCGCATCACGGTCGCGCCGGAAGACATCCTGGTGACCCACGGCTGCACCGAGGCGCTCAACCTCGCCCTGCGGGCGGTGGCACAGCCCGGCGACGTGATTGCCGTGGAGTCGCCCACCTACTACGGCCTGCTGCAGATCCTGGAGAGCCTGGGCATGCGCGCGCTGGAGATTCCCAGCAGCCCGCAGACCGGCATCTCGCTTGAAGCGCTGGAGCTGGCCGCGCAGACCTACGACAACATACGCGCCGTGGTAGTGGTGCCGAACCTGCAGAATCCGCTGGGCAGCATCATGCCGGACGCCAACAAGGCGCAGCTGGTGGCCTGGTGCGATGCGCGCGCCATCGCGTTGATCGAGGACGATTGCTTCTCCGCCCTGGCGGACGGGGACGCGCCGCTGGCTGCCCTCAAGGCCTGGGACCGCAGCGGCGGCGTGATCCATTGTGCCTCGCTGCACAAGATCCTGGCGCCTGGCATGCGGCTGGGATGGATCGCCGCGGGCAAGTGGCAGGCGCGCGTGGAAATGCTCAAGTACAGCCAGTCGCGGCCCAACGAGTTGCTGGCGCAGATGGCGGCGGCCGAGTTCATGGGTTCCGGCGCGTACGAGCGGCACCTGCGGCGCCTGCGCGAGCAATTGCGCAGCCAGCGTGCGCAGGTGGCACAGGCGATTGCCGCGGAGTTTCCCGCTGGCACGCGTGCCTCCAACCCGAACGGCGGCCTGCACCTGTGGGTCGAGCTGCCGGGCTCGGTCCCGTCCGAAGCTGTGTTCGACCAGGCCATGGCGGCGGGCATCCGCGTCGTGCCCGGCGTGATGTTCTCCAACTCCAACCGCTTCGACCATTTCCTGCGGCTCAATTGCGGCACGCCGATCACGCCAGAGATCGAACGCGCGTTGCGCACGCTCGCTGCGGTGGTGGCGCGCCTGGCGGACCAGCCGTAGCGGCCATAGCGGCCGATGATGGAGGGCAGGCGACGGGCATGGCGCGCCACATCCGTCGCCTCGCGCCACCATTCGTTCCTGGCATCGCGCCGTTCATCGCAGCGCACTAGGCAGCGGCGGACCGGCCCGGCATTCTTGCGAACATTGCCGAAACTGGCAGGCCGCGCTCCCAAGGAGAACCAGATGCCACATCCCTCCCTTCCGCTCGCCATCGACACCGTGGGCTTCGCCCTGCGCCTTTGCACCGCCCGCCGCGCCGACCCGGCGCATCGCCTGGCGCGCACCGATGCCAGGGCTGGCCTGGACACAAAAGACAACGCCGCACGCACGGAGCATGACCAGGGACAAAGCAGCCCCCCCGGGCTTGCCGATACCATCGGCCGGGTTCCTGTCCAGACCTTGACCGAGATGACTCATGCCAACTCCGCTGCCAGCGGCAAGCTCGATGAACTGCGCACCCTGGCCTCGCACCTGACCGCCGGCTCGCTGCTGCAGGCGGCGACGCTGCAATTGATCGCCGAGCAAGAGAACGCGCAGCACCGGTACGCACCCGCGCGCATCGCCGAGCTCTCCCGCCAGGGCTGACGCGACGGCGGGCGCCACGTGTGGGTATTTACGCCACACATCACCCATTCCCTCCCCTGCTGCCCTATGCTATCGCTCGTAGCGAGCATGGCGGCGGCCCCGGTAAATCCGAGGCGGCACAAAGCCAGCCGTGCCACACGCGTGCCAGCCACTGGCCCGCGCCAAACGGGATTGGGATGGGGATAGGGATTGGGAAAAGACGCACTGATAGCAACGACCGACACGCCGCGGACCGACAACGAATACAAAGCCTTGTTCCAGCTGGCGCCAGTCTCGCTGTGGCTGGAAGACTTCAGCGCCGTGCGCGAGCACTTCCAGGCCCTGCGCGCGCGGGGCGTGACCGACCTGCGCGGCCACCTGCGCGCCAATCCGGAGGAAGTCGCGCACTGCTCGGCACGGATCCGCGTGCTGGACGTGAACCAGCGCACGCTGGACCTCTTCCGCGCCGCCGACCTCACCGACCTCGTCAATAACCTGGACACCGTCTTTCGCGACGAAATGTTCGACCAGCACGTCGAGGAGCTCGGCCAGCTGTGGGACGGCGAATTGCGCTTTTCAAGCCAGACCGTCAACTACACGCTGGAAGGCAAGAGGCTGGACATCCGCCTGGATGCCACCGTCATGCCCGGCCATGAGGCCACCTGGGAACGCGTGCTGCTGTCGATCGAGGACATCACTGCGCGCGTGGCCACCGAACGCGAGCTGCGCCGCAGCGAACAATACGCGCTGGGCCTGTTCGAGCATTCGCCGGTCTCGCTGTGGGTCGAGGATTTCAGCGCGGTCAAGGTGCTGCTCGATGAAGTCCGCKGCGCGGGCATCTCGGATTTCCGCACCTTCCTCAACGTGCATCCGGATTTCATTTCGCGCTGCATGCAGGAAATCCGCGTGCTCGACGTCAACCAGCAAACCCTGCTGATGTTCAGCGCGTCGACCAAGGAAGAGCTGCTCTCGCGCCTGGGCGACGTGTTCCGCGACAATATGCGCATCCAGTTCGCCGAGCAGGGCCGCAAGGGCCCGTGGCCGGTCAGCGTGATCGCGGTCGACCTGAACGGCCTGAAGCAGGTCAACGACCAGCTCGGCCACGGCGACGGCGATGCGCTCCTGCGCCGCACCGGCGAGGCGCTGA
The DNA here is from genome assembly GCF_056399905.1 of Cupriavidus sp. 01L46. Lineage (NCBI taxonomy): Bacteria > Pseudomonadati > Pseudomonadota > Betaproteobacteria > Burkholderiales > Burkholderiaceae > Cupriavidus > Cupriavidus sp. 01L46. The sequence continues at coordinate 20,604 of NZ_JBFTSF010000109.1, read as the reverse complement.
AAAAGGCCGTGGGCGACCAGGTCTGCGTGGCACGGGTCGGGGGCGACGAGTTCATGGTGCTGCTGCCGGCGCGCGACGAGCGCAGCGTGGCCACAGTGGTCGAGCAGATCCACCAGGTGGTGGAGCTCAACAACCAGTTCTATCCGGGCACCGCGCTCAGCCTGTCGATCGGCACCGCAAGCTGCAGCGCAACGGACCGCCTGAGCGACGCCGTCAAGCTGGCCGACGCCCGCATGTACCAGGCCAAGCGCGCCCACTACGAGGCGCTCGACGACGAGCGCGAGCGCCGCCGCCGATAGGCCACCGCCGATGGGCAAAAGAAAGGGCCGGCATCAGCCGGCCCTTTCTTCTTCTGTATTCGCGCTCTCCAGCTCTCCAGCTTTCGAGCTTTCGAGCTTTCGATCGTTACAGGTACACGATCAGCGCCACGCCGGCGGCGATCAGGCCAAACTTGACCACGTAGTAAGCCGGCCGGCTCCACGCCTTGAAACGCCGGCGATACTGGCCGCAAATCCAGACAAAGCGGAACAGGCGGTTGATCATGCCGGTCTGGTCGGACTCTTCGTTGGGCGAGCTCGCMGCGGTCATGACCTTGCGGCCCAGCCAGCGGTTGACCTTGCCGGCCCAGCCGAAGCGCATCGGACGCTCGATGTCGCAGAACAGGATCAGCCGGTTGCTGTCGCTCTTGTTCTCCGCCCAGTGCAGGTAGGTCTCGTCGAACACCACGCCCTCGCCGTCACGCCAGCTATGGCGCTCGCCGTCGACCTCGATAAAGCAGCGGTCGTCGTTAGGCGTGGCCAGGCCCAGGTGATAACGCAGCGAGCCCGCGAACGGATCGCGGTGCGGGTTGAGCTTGCCACCAGGCGGCAGCTCGGCGAACATCGCCGCCTTCACGCTCGGCAGGCCACGCAGCAGCTCCACCGTGCGCGGGCACAGGACCTCGGCCGACGGATGGCGGGCTTCATACCATTTCAGGTAGAAACGCTTCCAGCCGTACTTGAAGAACGAGTTGAAACCGGCATCGTTATTCTTGTCGGCCGCCTTGATCTTGCGCATGGCAGCCAGGGCCAGGCCTTCGTCGCGGATCTCCGGCCACGCGGCGCGGATCTTCTCCAGCTCGGGAAAGCGCTCGACGGGGATGTAGGGCGTGCGCGGCACACCGGAAAATACATACATGAAGCAGTTGACCGGGGCCACCAGGGCCGAATGGTCGAGCAACTGGCGCCAGATGCGCAGCCTCACCTTGCCACGGAAATGCACGTACAGGATCGCTCCCAGGTACGCCGCGACGATTATCCACTTGATCACCCGAAATCCTCCATATCAGCAGTACCGCGCGCAGTTGCATACGCGGGCAACGCGACGGTGTCGGGGGCGAAAACCCGTAGTGTATCGAAATGGGAGGCGCCCTGCTGGAAGATAGCGATACGCCACACGCCGATCCATTGCTCAGGATCGGCGGCGCAAGCGGCCTAAGAGGCCGGAGGGCGGCCTCGCCTCAGGGCGTGCCGCGGGATTGCCGGGCGATGCGGTCGATCAGCGCGTTGGCGTCGTCCGGCAAGCCCTGCAGCGTCAGCAGGCGCGCGTTGAGCACCATGTTCTCCAGCACCAGCTTGGCGGTGGAAGCCCACATGGTCGCCAGCATCGCGTCCACCGGCATGCCGGCCGTCTCCATGGCGCTGGAGCGCTGCGCCACCAAGCGGCACACCAGCGCGCGCAGCGTGGCGTCGTCGAAGGGCAGGTCGGCATAGTCGATAGGGTCCTCCTTCTCGACTTCCACCATCAGTTGCAGCAGCATGTCTTCGGTCATCGGCAAGCTCCCAGGAAGGCTTCAAGGGTCGGATGGTCCTGTTGATGACGCTAATCCTCGGCCCTTGCGTTGTCAATGTGGCGGCCGATCGGCACGAGCGCATTGACGCATTGACGCGATGACGAAAGGCACCGRGCCCGGCACTCGCGGCAGGGACAGGGACAGGGACATCCGATGACTCAGGGTAAGCGATAGACAGGTCCCATCAATCAGCACTGAACAAAGCGTGTAAGCTCCGGTCTGATCTTTACTTCCAACCAAACACCAGAGTTCATGACCGAGCGTTTGTTGTCAGCCATGCGTCAATACGCATGGTTCAGTGGTGTCAAGCACCACGTGGTCCAAGGTGTCGAAGCGCTGGCCACCTTGCTCAAATCTCCCGCAGTCGCAGCCCGCGCAGTGGCTGCCATCGTTGCAGAAACCGAACAGGGCGTGCAGGTGTGGGTGTCCTACTTCGGCAAGCCGATGGATCCGCATACCCAATACGTGTTCTGGCCGATGCAGCGCGCGCTCAAGCCCGCGCGACGACGCGTAGCCATGGTCCCGTTGCCGCCGCAGCACCGGGATCGCCGTTAGCCTCGCTGCACCCTGCATCGCGAATCGCTGGCCAATGCCGGCGATTCGCGAGTATCAAGCCAAAGCATCAAGCCGAAGCCCCCTGCCTCAACATCCCCTCCCCGCTTCGCTCCCTCCCCCGTTCCCCTCATTGCCCACGCCGCCGCTCAGGCGTCGGCCCAGCGACGCAGCAGGTTGTGATACACGCCGGTAAGCCCCACCACGGCCGCGTCCTTGTGTCCTAGTGCCTGGCCGACCCGCTGGATCTGCGTATCGAGCTCAAACAGCACCGACCGCTGGCCCTCGTCGCGCACCATGCTTTGGATCCAGAAAAATGACGACACGCGCGCGCCGCGCGTAACCGGGCTGACGTGATGCAAGCTGGTGGCCGGGTACAGCACCATATGCCCCGCTGGCAGCTTCACGCGTTGCTGCCCGTAGGTATCCTCCACCACCAGCTCGCCGCCGTCGTAGTCTTCCGGCTCCGTCAGGAACAGCGTTGCCGAGAGGTCGCTGCGCACGCGGAAGTTGGTGCCGCGCAGGTGGCGGATCGCGTTGTCGATATGGTTGTCGAACGCGTGCCCGCCCTCGTAGCGGTTGAACAAGGGCGGATAGACCTTGAGCGGCAGCGCGGCCGAGATAAAGAGCGGATTGGCGCCCAGCGCATCCTGGATCAGGTCGCCTACCTGGCGCGCCACCGGCGAGCCTTCGGGCAGTTGGAGGTTGCGCTTGGCCAGCGCCGACTGATGCCCGGAAGTGGCGTTGCCGTCGGTCCACTCAGCCGCATCCATCCAGGCGCGGCATTGGGCAACCTGCGCCTTTGTCAGCACATCGGGGATCTGCAGCATCATGATTTCGATTACCTCGGCAAGACGGTTGGCCCGGGGCACCTTGCCGTACCCCAGACGAGCGCCGATTGTAAGAGAAAGCCACGGATCACACAAATGGGAATCATTATCAGTATCAACTGGCCTTGACCTGACGCAAGCCCTGCGCAGGGGAGCCGCCCTGTAGGCCTTGTGCCGACATGCGTCGGGCATGCGGCCTACTACAATGGATTGGACCCAGTCCATAATGCCAAGGAGACGGAAATGCCCGAACCGGTACACGACGAAGCGTTGGTCAATCTCTACCTCGAGCAGATTTCCGCCCTGTCGATCAGCGCCTTCGATGGCGCGGATGTGAACGAGGAACTTGGACAGGTCGTGCGCGAGGCCGTCGGTCAGTGCCGCGCAAGCAAGACCGCCCCGCAGGGGAATAACCTGAGCGTGCTGATCGAGCGCTTGACGGCCAGGTCCGAGGCAGCGGCGCGCGAAGGCCAGCCGCAAGTCCGAGACACATTTTCGCGCGCGGCCGAACTGGCCCGGGCGCCMGCCTGAATCTCTGGCAGGCGCCGTGCGGGCGCCAGCCAGCGCGACACTGAACCGCTCAGCGGATCACAGTCTCTCATTGTTATCGTCCGGCGCCCGCCGGGCGCGATCCGTTGGCGAACCCGAAGCCCCATGCACCGCGCCTTGCTCCGCTTGTTGTTAGCAGTGACAGTGCTGTGCGTGAGCGCATGCGCCGGCTACCCTTATTACGACCCTTACGACAGCTACAACCCCTACGATCCCTACGGGTTCTACGAGGGTGGCATAGCCTATCCCCCTGGCACTTACGCCTACGGGTATGGGTACGACTACGCGCTGCCCTACTATGGCGGCTTCTACGGCCCTGCCTTCTACTACGGTTACGGCGGCTATCACCGCGATCGCGGCTATCGCGCCTATGGCTACTATCGCGGCCCCGGCTACCACGCGGGCGGGCCGCGATACTACGGTGGCTATCACTATCACTCCGGCATGGCGCGCGGCTACTACCATGGCGGTGGCTGGGGAGGTACGGCAGCGGGAGGCGCGCGAGGCGGCCGCAGCGGAGGCGGCCGCGGGCGGCACTGATCAGCGCGAACCCATGGCGCACGCAATGCAAAGCGGTCCCGCGCAATGCTCGGGTTTCGTATTGTTGGGAATTTGCAGAACTTGGCCAGGACGGCCCGGAGACGAGCTTCGGAGACCAGAAAAGGTCTTTGGTTGCGGGGGCAGGACTTGAACCTGCGACCTTCGGGTTATGAGCCCGACGAGCTGCCAACTGCTCCACCCCGCGTCCGAGAGGCCGGATTATGGTGGATCCCGCCGCGCATTGCAATCGCTTTGTGACGTCATCGTGAAAAACCTGTCATCGGGCGCGACAGCACGCGCTATGGCGTACTCCCGCATTGCCCGCACGGCAAGGACGACATGCCCGCTAGTCCGTCACCGGCCCCACCAGCYTGTCCACAAGCTGATAGGCCGCAGCGAACGCGGCGACTTCGGCAGCGTGCCGGGTAGCAAACTGCGCGCCGTCGCCCGACAAGCGCTCGATGTCGCCGGCATCGGAGGGATCCGCGCCCTCCTGGCAGACGCGCACCTCGTACCCCCACTGGGCAACCTTGCCCAAAGCCGGGACGCCGCCGTCGCCCGGCCTCGATACGAGGACATAGACATCCATGCCCCGATAGGCTTCCACCCGCCAGTCCGCATTGCTCATTGGATCCTCCCATGGTTCTTGCCGCAAGCAAGAAGCATAGCGCTTGGCGCCCCCGCACGCTCCTGAACCAGCCTAGGCCGCCAGCACCGGTCCCGCAAGCCGGCGCGCACCTACACGCCATAGTGCGCAGCGTGATAGCGCACCTCGCGCATGGGGCTATCCGAATCGTCGAGGCAATGCCGGACAAACGCCAGCTGCCGCTGCAAACCGGCGCCGGGCCCGGCCCACATGGCCCGGCCCAGCAGGTAGCTCACCGCGACCTCCTGCCAGGACGCCATCTGCGCGAAGACCTGCGACGCTGCCTGCTCGATCACGGCCCAGGCCTGCGCCTCGGTTTGCATGCCACAGTCGTAGGCGGCCCGCGCGACATGAATCGCGCGGCTCATGTCCCAGGCCAGCACGCCACGCGCAAGATCGACCCGCGAGCCGAGCAGGCGACTCGCGCGCAGGTCCGGCATGGCGCGCTCGAGATTGTCGATGCATTGGGCAAGACGCACCGGGTCGAAGCGATCATCGAGCAGCACGATCTCACGCTCGCGCGCCGTGCGCGGCACCGAGAACAAGATCCGGCAGACCTGCGGATACAGCGCGCGATGCCCCTCCTCCAGCAGCCACGCCAGCGTGCCCCGCGCCTCGCCGGCCGTATGGATATGCCAGTCGGTAGCCAGCACGCACGCCTGCGTGCGCGGGTCCACACCGGTGGCAAGGTTGCTGACGTTAAGGGTCAACCGCGCATCGTGCAAAAAGCCCACCAGCAAACCGCACATGCGCTCGCCGGTGGCCGACGCAGACTTGCCCTCGATCGCCTGGCTACAGACACGGGCTTGCAAGTCCGGCCCGCGCTCCGCCGCTGGCGGCAACACGGCTGGCGGCACGCCCGGCTTGCGCCAACGGCATGCGGCACTGGCCACGACGGCAAGCACGGCGGCACAGACAAACCATGGCAACGATCGCATCGCAAGACGCTCCAGAGGAAAGCGCGATCGCTCGGCCCGGCAGATCGGGAAGCAGCAACAAGAGAGCGATCCGGTTATGAACGCGCGAGAATGCGCACCGGAATAGAGATTAGCGAGAGGAAGCCCGGCGCACGATGAGACAAGTCTCAATCGCGGCGATTACGGTCGACGCGCGGCGGAACGCCGTAGAATGAGCAGATCCGCATCTGGAAGCAGGCGGACCAGGAACCGAGAGCGACGGCAGAAGCCCAAATGAAAAAAGAGCTTCCATTTCTGGAAGCTCTTTTTGCAATGAGTGGTGCGGCTGGCAGGATTCGAACCCACGACCCCTTGGTTCGTAGCCAAGTACTCTATCCAACTGAGCTACAGCCGCACTCGAGAAAGAAATTATAACGTACTTTTGAAATTTGGGAACCCCCCTGCCCCACTTTTTTTGCTTTCCCCTCCGGCAGGCCGCCGCTTCCTATAATGACAGCCCCGCAGATGTGATCGGATCATGAACAAGGCATTTGTCAAAGAGTCACCCGGCGACGAGGACGACGACCTTCCCGAAGGCGCCACCCCGCTGCCACCTGGCACCAAGAACTACATCTCGGCGCAAGGCTACCAGCGCTTGCGCGATGAGCTGATGCACCTGATCGACACGGCGCGCCCGGAGGTGGTCCAAATCGTTTCGTGGGCCGCATCCAACGGCGACCGCTCCGAGAACGGCGACTATCACTACGGCAAGAAGCGCCTGCGCGAGATCGACCGCCGCATCCGCTTCCTGACCAAGCGCCTGGAGAAGGCCGAGGTGGTGGACCCGTCCCTGCAGGGCGACAACGACCAGATCTTTTTCGGCGCCACCGTCACCTATGCCGACCAGGCCGGCGAGGAAACCACCGTGACGATTGTCGGCACCGACGAGGTCGACCTCGACAGCAACCACGTGAGCTGGATCTCGCCGATCGCGCGCGCGCTGCTCAAGGCGCGCGAAGGCGATACGGTGCCGCTGCGCACGCCGGCCGGGGTGGAGCAGATCGATATCCTGAAAGTCAGCTATCCCAGGAAGCAGGCGGAACCGATCGCCGCCGCGCAGCCGGAAAAGCACTGAGCCCGGCTCGGCCGGGCTCAGTGCTTGCGTGCGGGAAGACTGCGTCAGCCGTCGTTGCGGTCGCGGAAGATGCGGATGACGTCGGGGTTGCGCCGCAGCGCCCGCATCACGTTGGCCAGGTGCAGGCGGTTCTGCACCTGGATGATGAACTGCATGTAGGTGGCCTCCTGATGGCCGCCCTCCTGCTGCTCCATCGCCACGTGCGCAACGTTGGCGTCGGCCGAAGTCAGGTCGGCCGCCACGMGGGCGACGATGCCCTTGACGTTGCGCACCATCACCTTGATCGACACATCGAAGGAGCGCGTTGTCTTCTTCGCCCACATCACATCGATCCAGTGCTCCGGGTCCTTGCTGTGCAGGCGCTTGGCTATCTTGCAATCCTGGACGTGAATCTGCAAACCCTCGCCCTTGCCCAGGTAGCCGACGATGGAATCGCCGGGAATCGGCCGGCAGCATGACGAGAAGATCATCGACATGCCTTCATCGCCGGTGATCGGCACTGCGGGGGCTTCTTCGCCGGCGAAGGTCTGCACGGCCGCCAGCAGCGCGCTGTCGACATCGCCGGACAGCTCCTGCAGCAGGATCTCCATGCGCTTGGCCACGACGGCCGGCACGCGCCGCCMCAGCGCCAGGTCGGCAAAGATGTCTTCCTTGTGCTTGTTGCCGGTCCACTGCACCATGCGGTCCCACACCGACTGCGGCAGCGCCTTGAGCTCGATGCCGAGCTGTCGCGCCGACTGCTCCAGCAGGCGTTCGCCAAGCTGGATGGCTTCGTCGAGCCGGGTGGTCTTGAGATAGTGGCGGATGGCCGCGCGCGCCTTGCCGGTGCGCACGAACGCCAGCCAAGCCGGATTGGGCTTGGAGTATGGCGCCGTCACCACCTCGACGATATCGCCGCTCTTGAGCTCAGTGCGCAGCGGCAGCAGCTCGTTGTTGATCTTGACGGCCACGCACTGGTTGCCGAGGTCGCTGTGCACGGCATAGGCGAAATCGAGCGCGGTGGCGCCGCGCGGCAGCGCGCGGATATGCCCCTTGGGCGTGAACACATAGACCGCATCCGGGAACAGGTCGATCTTGACGTGCTCGAGAAATTCCTGCGAATCGCCGGTCTGGCTCTGGATATCGAGCAGCGACTGCAACCACTGGTGCGCCTGCTGCTGGATATCGTTGGCCTGGTCGGCCTGATGCTTGTACATCCAGTGCGCGGCCACGCCGGCTTCCGCGATCTGGTGCATGTCGCGGGTGCGGATCTGGAACTCCACCGGCGTGCCGAACGGGCCCACCAGCGTGGTATGCAACGACTGGTAGCCGTTGATCTTGGGAATGGCGATGTAGTCCTTGAACTTGCCCGGCATGGGCTTGTACAGCCCGTGCAGCGCGCCCATCGCCATATAGGTGTGCATCTGGGTTTCCACGACCACGCGGAAACCATACACGTCGAGCACCTGCGAGAACGACAGCTGCTTGTCGTGCATCTTGCGGTAGATGCTGTAGAGCGTTTTTTCACGCCCCGACAGCTCCGCCACGATGCCGGCGTCGCCCAGCGCCTTCTGCGCGGTTTCGAGAATGCGCTTGACCACCTCGCGCCGGTTGCCGCGCGCAGCCTTGACCGCCTTTTCCAGCGTGGCATAGCGGAACGGCGAACCCACCTTGAAGGACAGCTCCTGCAGTTCGCGGTACGTGGTGTTGAGGCCGAGCCGATGCGCGATCGGCGCGTAGATCTCCATGGTCTCGAGCGCGATCCGCCGCCGCTTTTCCGGCGGCACGAAATCAAGCGTGCGCATGTTGTGGGTGCGGTCGGCCAGCTTGACCAGGATCACCCGCACATCGCGCGCCATCGCCAGCAGCATCTTGCGAAAGCTCTCCGCCTGCGCCTGCTCGCGGCTCTGGAATTCGAGCTTGTCCAGCTTGGTCAGGCCATCGACCAGTTCGGACACCTTGGGGCCGAATTTTTCCGCCAGCTCGCTCTTGGTGATGCCCTGGTCTTCCATCACATCGTGCAGCAACGCCGCCATGATGGATTGGACATCGAGCTTCCAGTCGGCGCACAGTTCGGCCACCGCTACCGGATGCGTGATATAGGGCTCGCCGCTCTGGCGATACTGGCCAAGGTGAGCCTCGTCCGAGAACTGGAAGGCTTCGCGCACGTGCGCCTGATCCGCCGGCTTGAGATAAGCGAGCTTCTCCATCAGCCGGGTGATCGAGATCACCTGCTGGCGCGGGGGCACTGCGGGTTGCGAGGTCGGGCCGAAGAAGTGACGATAGGACTGCGCCAGCACCGCGTCGATGAAGAGCGCATCGCCCGGCGCCGCGCCCTGCGGCGCCTCGCTCAGCTCACTTTCGGCGGCGGCCTGGGCGGCTCTTGCCTTGCCTGCACCCATTGCGGGGGCAACGGCACGCTCGCCAACGACATCGTTGCCAAGCGGATCGGGAAGATTGGGAGCGCCAGTACGCGCCGTCACGGTCGACTGACCGGGCACGGCGCGCTTGCGCTGAACGGGTGGCACTGCATCGCCACTCGCGTCACCAGTGGCTTCTCCGCGCGATCGCGCCGGCGTGGCCGTGGGGCTGGCCGTCGCGACAGGGGAGGAAGGCTGGGAGGAAGACATGTGGGCGGCTTCTGTAATCTGGCTGGTTAAGCAAGTACGCGAACAGGTACGTTAGCAGAGTCTCAATGCAAAGGTACGCGTTGCTAGGACTGGCCACCGCCGCCCGAAAATCAGGTCGGTACCTTCTTGAGCATCTCGATGCCGATCTGGCCCGAGGCGATCTCGCGCAGCGCCACAACCGTGGGCTTGTCCTTGGCCTCGACCTTGGGAGTGTGACCCTGCACCAGCTGACGGGCCCGGTACGTTGCCGCGAGCGCGAGCTCGAAGCGATTCGGGATGTGTTTCAGACAATCTTCGACGGTAATACGCGCCATATGTAATCCACCTCGGGACAAAACCTTATGCGATGCCGGCTATTTTACAGCACGCGGCAAGAAACGTTCCCGCCGCGCTCCGGATCAATGAATACCGAGCTCGATGAAGAGGTCGGCGTGACGCGCTTTTTGTGATGAAAAACGCAGACGGGTAGCGCGGATGACGCTGCGAAGCTGTTCGAGCGCCTGCTCGAAAACCTCGTTGATGATGACATAGTCCGACTCGGACGCATGGGCCATCTCGCTGCCTGCCGCCAGCAGGCGGCGCACGATCACTTTCGGCTCGTCCTGGCCCCGCTTGTTCAGGCGYTCTTCMAGCGCTTGCAGCGACGGCGGCAGGATGAAGATCTCCATGGCGTTGGAAAARCGCTKGTGCACCTGCTGCGCGCCCTGCCAGTCGATTTCCAGCAGCACATCGTTGCCCTGGGCCATCTGTTGCTCGATCCACACCCGCGAGGTGGCGTAGTAGTTGCCGTGCACTTCCGCCCACTCGAGGAATTCGCCGCGATCGCGCGCCGCGCGGAACGCGTCCACGGTGGTGAAGTGGTATTCGCGGCCATCCTGCTCGCCGGGACGCGGCGCGCGGGTGGTGTGCGAGATGGATAGGCGAATGGCCTGGTCCTGCGCCAGCAGCGCGTTGACCAGGGTGGACTTGCCGGCGCCGGAAGGCGCCACCACCATGAACAGGTTGCCGGGGTAGGCGGTGTCGATGGCGACGTGGGACGACGTTTCACTCATGATGATTATTCTAGGTTCTGAATCTGTTCTCGCATCTGCTCGATCAGCAGTTTGAGTTCCATGGCGGCATCGGCCAGTTCTTTGGCCGCTGATTTGGAGCCCAGCGTATTCGCTTCGCGGTTGAGCTCCTGCATCATGAAATCGAGCCGCTTGCCAACCTGCCCGCCCTTCTTGAGGATATGGCGGGTTTCGTTCAGGTGGGCCTGCAGGCGCGACAGCTCTTCGGCGATGTCGATGCGGATGCCGTAGACCGTGGCTTCCTGGCGGATGCGCTCGCCGATTTCGTCACGGCTCATCGAGGGCATGCCGCCGGGCGCGACCAGGTTGAAAGCCTCCTGCAGGCGCTCGGTGAGCTTGTCCTGGTGATGGGAGATCAGCTGCGGGATGGTGGGCGTGAGGCGCTCGACGATGGCCAGCATGGCTTCGATGCGCTCGTCCAGCGTGGCCTTGAGCGCGTCGCCCTCGCGGCGGCGCGCTTCCAGCAACTGGCCCAGCGCTTCCTTGGCAGCGTCCGTCACGGCCTCGCGCAGGGCGTCCTGCGACAACTCGGGCTCCACCAGCACGCCGGGCCAGCGCAGGATCTCGCCCATGCGCAGCGAGCCGGCTTGCGTGAAGGTGGCTGCTACCGTGGCCTCGATCGAGCGGATCTGCGCCAGCAAGGCGTCGTTGAGCGCCAGCGTGGTGCCGCCGGCGCCGGCATCGGCGCGCTGCAGGTTGATGCGGCATTCCAGCTTGCCGCGCGACAGCTTCGCCATGAGCATTTCCCGCAGCGCCGGCTCGAAGGCGCGGCATTCTTCGGGAGCCCGGAAAAACAGGTCGAGGAATCGCGAATTGACTGTGCGGAACTCCACCGAAACGGATGCGGTCCTGCCGGTGGGCGCGCCTTGCGCGTCCGTCAGCGGCGCCTGGCGCGTCGCCAGGCCGTAGCCTGTCATGCTGTGGATCATTAAGTAGTCTCGCGAAATGGCCATCTGGCCGCATGGGTTCAAACAGCCCGGGGAGCCGGCAGCCCCGCAACCACGCTGGTTGAACGCCGAAAAGAGAGGCCAAAATGGCCGCTATTGTGTTCTTTACAAGTCTTCGATTAGTCAGGACAATCCGGAGGCAATCAAGGTCCCGAATCCTATGACAGAGCCAAAGGGCGCATCACCTCCAAAGAGCGCACCGCTGCCCATCGGCACGCTGCTGTCCAACTATCGTATTGTAAAGAAGTTGGCCAGCGGGGGGTTCAGTTTCGTCTACCTTGCCACCGACGAGACCGGCTCCCCTGTCGCGATCAAGGAGTACCTGCCGTCGTCTCTGGCACGCCGCCAGCCCGGCGAGCTGATCCCCGTGGTGCCCGAGGAAAGCGCGGCGTCGTTCCGGCTGGGACTCAAGTATTTCTTCGAGGAAGGCCGCTCGCTGGCGAAGATTTCACATCCCAGCGTGGTGCGCGTGGTGAATTTCTTCCGCGAGAATTCCACCGTCTACATGGTGATGAACTACGAGCTGGGCAAGACGCTGCAGGAACACATCCTGCACGCGCGCCAGCAAGGCCGCGCCAAGGTGCTGCGCGAACACTTCATCCGCAAGGTCTTCCACGACCTGATGAGCGGCCTGCGCGAAGTGCATATCCACAAGCTGCTGCACCTGGACATCAAGCCCGGCAACATCTACCTGCGCGAAGACGAATCGCCCATCCTGCTCGATTTTGGCGCCGCCCGCCAGATCCTGACCATGGAAGCGGCGCGCTTCCAGCCCATGTACACGCCGGGCTTTGCCGCGCCGGAGCTCTACGGCAAGCATTCCGAGCTGGGCCCGTGGACCGACATCTACAGCCTTGGCGCCACGCTCTACGMCTGCATGGCCGGCATGCCGCCCCAGGAGGCCAACCAGCGCGAAAAGGACGACCGCATGGCGGACTCCATCACGCGGTTGCGCGCCAGCTATACCGACGGCCTGGTGGACCTGGTCGAATGGTGCCTGCGGCTGCCCCCTTCCGAGCGGCCGCAGAGCGTGTTCCGGCTGCAGAAGGAGTTGCGCGAACAAACCAATGCACTAGGCGAGCAGGCCGCCGCGCCCGCAGCCGCAGTCRCCGAGCGCCCCCTCGCAAGCCGGTTCCTGACGCTGCTGCGCAAGCGCGAGGAGCCAGCCGCTGCAATCCAGGCCAAGGAGTCCGGCGCAAGCGGCGAATAAATAACAAAATGGCGCCATCCCCGCGTCGTGGATAGCCCCCCTCCGTGCGCCCCCTTCTGCCACCATTTGCAACTATGATGAGAACCGTCGCCTCGCGGCACGCCCGCACGCTGTGCCGGTGGAGCGCGCAGATGACGCCGCCGTCTCTCAAGAACCGACTCCTACAGCCACCATGCGATTCTCCGTCTACCAGGAAAGCAGAAAAGGCGGCCGCCGCATCAACCAGGACCGCATGGGCTATTGCTTTACGCGGGATGCCCTGCTGATGGTGCTGGCCGATGGCCTGGGCGGCCACGCGCTGGGCGAAGTCGCCGCGCAACAAGCCTTGCAGACCCTGGCGCGCCAGTTCCAGGCCCAGGCCCGGCCTTCGATCCGCAATCCTGCCGATTTCCTGCAGGACACCATCATGCTGGCCCACCGGGAAATCCATCGCTACGCCGAAGCCAACCAGCTGGCCGACGTCCCGCGCACCACCGTGGTCTGCTGCCTGGTCCAGAACGGCCAGATCCACTGGGCCCACGCCGGCGACTCGCGCCTCTACCTGGTGCGCAAGGGCAACCTGCTGACCCGCACGCGCGACCACTCCAAGATCGAGAACCTGCTGCAGCAGGAGCGCGTGCTGCCAATGGAAGTGGCCAACCATCCCGAGCGCAACAAGCTCTACAACTGCCTGGGCTCGCCCAACCTGCCGCTGATCGATATCGGCGGCCCACTGCGGCTGGAGCCGGGCGACGTGGCGCTGCTGTGCTCAGACGGGTTGTGGGGCAGCATCGAAGAGCAACTGCTGGTGGAGAAGGTCACCAACTTGTCCGTGGTGCATGCCATCCCGGACCTGATCGAGCAGGCGCTGCACAACGCCGGCGACGGCGCCGACAACACGACAGCCATCGCCATGATGTGGGAGCTCGACGCCCACCTGTCCAACGAGGACTCAGTCGCCACCGAGACCCTGCCGCTCAACACGTTCACCACCTCGATCCTGGAGAACAACGGTGGCGATACCGACCTGCTCTCGGAGGAGGAGATCGAGCGCTCCATCGCCGAGATCCGCGCGGCGATCGACAAGACCAGCAATTTCATGCGCTGAGCCCGGGCCAAAGTACCGCCCGCGCCGCAATGGCGCGGGAATTAGCACTCCCCCGCGGGAGGAGTTGGGGCAGGACGCGCACGCGCAGCCCGGCGGCGTTAAAATCCGGGTCCTGAATCGATTTCCGAGAAAACCTCCACATGCGACCCAGCGGACGCGCAGCCGATGCGCTGCGCCCTATTGCTCTGACCCGCCACTACACCCGCCACGCCGAAGGCGCTGTCCTGAGTGCCTTTGGCGACACCAAGGTGCTGTGCACCGCCAGCGTGCTGGCCAAGGTGCCTCCCCACAAGAAGGGCAGCGGCGAAGGCTGGGTCACCGCCGAGTACGGCATGCTGCCGCGCGCCACCCACACGCGCTCGGACCGTGAAGCCGCCCGCGGCAAGCAGACCGGGCGCACGCAGGAAATCCAGCGCCTGATCGGCCGCGCGATGCGCTCAGTGTTCGATCTGTCCGCGCTGGGCGAATTCACCATCCACCTGGACTGCGACGTGTTGCAGGCCGATGGCGGCACCCGCACCGCAGCCATCACCGGCGCCTTCGTGGCCGCCCATGACGCTGTTTCCGCCATGCTGCGCAATGGCCAGATCAAAGCCAGCCCGATCCGCGACTTCGTCGCCGCCGTGTCGGTTGGCATGGTGGATGGCGTGGCCGTGCTCGACCTGGATTATGCCGAGGACAGTAGCTGCGACACCGACATGAACGTSGTGATGACCGGCAGCGGCGGCTTTGTCGAAGTGCAAGGCACCGCCGAGGGCGTGCCGTTCAGCCGTGCCGATCTCGATGCGATGACGCGCATCGCCGAGCAAGGCATCGCCGAACTGGTGGCGCACCAGCGCCGCGCGCTGGGCCTGGCCTGATACGGTGAACGCCATGCAACGCCTGGTCCTCGCCTCCAACAACCCCGGCAAGCTCGGCGAGTTTGGCGCGCTGCTGGCGCCGCTCGGCTTCGAGCTGATCCCGCAGGGGCAGCTCGGCATTGCCGAGGCCGAGGAACCCTACGCCACCTTCGTCGAGAACGCTCTCACCAAGGCGCGCCACGCCAGCCGCCTGGCCGGCCTGCCCGCGCTGGCGGATGACTCCGGCATCTGCGTCGACGCGCTGGATGGCGCGCCGGGCGTCTACTCCGCGCGTTATGCGCAACTCGTGGGCAAGCCCAAGTCCGATGCCGCCAACAACGCCCACCTCATCTCGCAGCTGGCCGGCAAGCTCAACCGCCACGCCTACTACTACTGCGTGCTGGTGCTGGTGCGCCATGCCGAGGATCCGCGGCCGGTGATCGCCGAGGGCGTGTGGGCGGGCGAAGTAGTCGACGCGCCACGCGGCAACGCCGGCTTTGGCTACGATCCGCACTTCCTGCTCCCGCACCTGGGCAAGACCGCGGCCGAGCTGAGCGCCGAGGAAAAGAACGCCGTCAGCCACCGCGCGCTCGCGCTCAGGGCGCTGACCGAGCGCCTGCAGGCCGACAGCCCCGGGACCGGCTGCCCATGATCCCGATCGTTCCCCTGGCGGCCGCGGGCACCGGCGCCCCCGCCGATACCAAGTCATTGTGGCTGCAGCCGGGCCAGCTCGCGCTGCCCGGCTCCCCGCCGCTGTCGCTCTACGTGCATATCCCGTGGTGCGTGCGCAAGTGCCCGTACTGCGATTTCAACTCGCATGCCGTGCCCGGCGCCGCGGACAGCCACGACATCCCGGAAGACGCCTACCTGGACGCGCTGCGCGCCGACCTGGAGCAATCGCTGCCGCTGGTATGGGGCCGCCAGGTGCACACGGTCTTCATCGGCGGCGGCACGCCCAGCCTGCTGTCGGCCGCAGGCATGGACCGGCTGCTGTCGGATATCCGCGCGCTGTTGCCGCTGGACGCCGACGCGGAGATCACGATGGAGGCCAACCCCGGCACCTTCGAGGCGGAGCGCTTCGCCAGCTATCGCGCCAGCGGCATCAACCGCTTGTCCATCGGCATCCAGAGTTTCAACGACCGCCATCTTGCCGCGCTCGGCCGCATCCACGGCGGCGCGGAGGCCCGCGCGGCGATCGGCATCGCGCTGGACAACTTCGACAACGTCAACCTCGACCTGATGTACGCGCTGCCCGGCCAGACGCTGGCGGAATGCGCCGARGACCTGGAGACGGCGCTGTCGTTCAACACCACGCACTTGTCGCTCTATCACCTGACGCTGGAGCCCAACACGCTGTTTGCCAAGTTTCCGCCGGCGCTGCCGGATGACGACAGCGCGTATGAAATGCAGGACCTGATCGAAGCGCGCACCGCGCAGGCAGGCTACGTCCACTACGAAACCTCGGCCTACGCCCGGCCGCACCGGCAAGCGCGCCACAACCTGAACTACTGGCGCTTTGGCGACTACCTGGGCATCGGAGCCGGCGCGCACGGCAAGCTGTCGTTCCCGCACCGGGTGCTGCGCCAGATGCGCCACAAGCATCCCGCCACGTATATGGCGCAGGCCATGGCCGGCAACGCAGTGCAGGAGCAGCACGATGTCGGCGCAGCCGAGCTGCCCTTCGAGTTCATGCTGAACGCGCTGCGCCTGACTGACGGCGTGCCAGCCAGCACGTTCTTCGACCACACCGGGCTGCCGCTGCACACCATCAGCCGCGACCTGGCCGCCGCCGAAAAGAAAGGGCTGCTGGAAGCGGATCTCGCGACCATCAAACCAACAGAACTGGGGCGGCGCTTCCTGAACGACCTGCAGGAGATGTTCCTGAAAGGTTGATCGCGATACCACGCCGCCACAAGCAAAACGGCCACCCGAGGGTGGCCGTTTGCTCGCGTGCGCGGCGCGAAGGCACGCCGGTCAGTACGGCGTCGCCATGTCGTTGGCCACCTGGACGCGGGAACCGATGCGCAGATTGCTGACGTTGCGCTGCGTCACGGTAGCCATGCGGCCATCGTCCAGCCGCACGTTGACGCGATACACGGTATCGGTGCTGCTGCCTGCGCGCTTCTCGATCTGGTTGCCCGCCACGCCACCCGCCACCGCGCCGCCGATGGTGGCGATGGTATTGCCGGTGCCCCCGCCGATCTGGTGGCCCAGCAAACCGCCGGCCACGCCGCCGATCACGGTGTCGAGCAAGCCCGAGCTGTTTTGCTGCGTCGTCACCGGCTCGATCGATTCCACCCGGCCATAGAACACCGAATTCGCGGGTGCCTGGTAGCTATTGGTGCCCGGGGGCGGGGGCGGTGCCTGGTACGCCGCTTGCTGCGGCGCACCGTAGCCACCGCCATAGCCGCCGCCATAGCCACCACCGGGCGCCGCGCAACCCGCCAAGCCAGCCACCGCGGCGGCCGCCGCCACGCTCAACAGAGTCTTGCCGTTCATCAGTTGTTCTCCTCAAGTGATTGCAAATGCGTGGAACGAGGGAGCGCGGCGCATCGGCATGCGCCMCCTCACGCATATTAGGATCAGTCGGACGAAATGAAGGTTCCATCGCGTCCGACGAACACCGACAAAACAACTTTACACGCCGCATACTGCCGCGCGTCCCCGCACTTGCTATAATGCGCGGCGCTGGCCGTCGTGCCGGCGTCCAAGGCAGCATGCCGCTCGGGCCGGGACCTCCCCGCTTCGCGCTACAATGCCTGCCATTCCTTTCCGGAAGCGTGGCCGAGTGGTTTAAGGCAGCAGTCTTGAAAACTGCCGATGGGGTGACCCATCCGTGAGTTCGAATCTCACCGCTTCCGCCAATTCTGCAGACCAGATCATTGATTTTGAATGGCTTTTTTTAGCCATATGGCTGCCATTTGGCATGACATCATCTTGCCGCTCTCGATGTGCTTTTTTCCACGTTCGACCGTTCAACCACATCCGCAGCGAACTTCAAACGGGCTAAGACCGCAACGGCTCCCATTGGGCCCATAAAAACCCGCCGCTTGATTGAAGTTGGCGTCGCCCGAAAACATATCGGACGACCGAACTTGCCGCTCGGCCGCCGCTGGGTCGGTCTGGAAGCAGATCACAACGGGGCCTGAGAGCACTCGGGTACGACAGCCGACTGCCTGCGCCAAGCGCCGCCCCTAGTCGATAATCCCCCGCCAGTAAGTACGATAGCGACGACCCAACGTAGGTCCGGACGGCGTGAATACATTGGTGCCGCTCACGGCCGCCTGGTACGTGTTGCCGCCGATCTGGACCGAGATCGGGACCGGCGTGGGCGCGTAGCCGCCGCCGGTTAGCACTAGATAGCGATCTGCGGCCGTCAAGCCACCGTCGCCCGTGAGATCACTGGTGGAAGCGGCGGTCAGATAGTTCATCATGTAGTACCGCGCTTCCCCGAGGTTTCCCGTACACGAATTGGTAGCCGCGGTAGCCGGGGTATTGGTGGTAAACATGACCGTGCCGGACAGTGTAGTGGAGCCGCTGACAACCTTCTCCCCCGCACCGAGCGTGACATACCAGCCGCTTGCCGTCGATAGCGCCTGCTTGGCGGCAGCGATCTGGGCTGGAGTGCCGACTTGCACCAGATCGGCGGTGGCGTCATAGAGCTGACCGGCAACGCCGGTCGTGGCGCCGGCCACTCCTTCAGTGATGGGGGTCGAACGCACGGCATTCAGGCTGTGGTCATCCTTGATCATGTAATACCGATTCTGGATGGTCGTGTCGAACGGGTGCTCTCGGTCACCGGAGCCGATCAGCAGGCTATCGGTCGGGTTCAGCGCGGTGGCGGGCACGATGTCAGGCGCGTAAAGGAACTTGCGCGCCCTGGGTAGCGGTGCCTTGCACGATGGTGTCGTTGGCGGCGATATCGTAGCCCAGGCCAAAAACAACGACTGGATTGCCCTGATTGGCCTTCACCTTCGCGATGCGCAGGTCCGACCAGGTCTGCCCCAACTCACCGAAACCCGTATCGCTGGCGCCATGCTTCCACAGCAGCTTCGGTGCGGTTGGGTTGGTCACATCCAGGGCATAGATGAAGTTCCCGCCCCTACGCATGGTCAGGAACAGATAAGCCTTGGTGACCGCCCCGGTGGTGGGGTCCGACTCCGTATAGGCCGTTGACGAACCATCCACGAAATATGGCTTCGGCGCCGAACTCGAAATCGACGGCGAGTGGTTATACATCCTGCCGAACTTCGGGAAATGCTCGGACGGGATGAAGCTCCACAACTCCGTTCCGCCGGCACTGCTCTGACCACCCTTGACAGCATGCAACATGCCATCGTTGGCACCGTAGAAGACCACGATATCGTCGGCAGTGCGATTGTAGTTGATCACAGCCGGCCGGGAGTGCAGCACATCGCCGTGCGCAAAGCCGCGAATATTGTAGACAGGCGGGGCGGAAGGATTGGCGACAAGGGGATCGTCCGCCAGGGTATTGCCCCCTCGCACCCAATTGATGACGGGCTCGGTGTTGGCCCCGCTCGACAGGCCGAGCATCGTGGCCACGATCGAGGAATTGCTGGTGCTGAATGGCGTGGCAGACAGGGAAGAACCCGACGTGCAACTGCCGGTGCAGGTATAGATGTTGCGGCTCGCCTGATTATTCGCAAACGCGGTGCGCAGGTATTKCCCCACGCCGCCTTTTTCCACCAGGTCGCCGTCAGGTGAATCCGAACTGCCTCCCACGCCCTGCGAATCCACGTAGTAATTAGGATTCCAGAAGGTTGAAGGATTGGTCCAGAAGCTGATCACATTTGGGTTGACGAAGCCCGTTGTGCTGCTCAGCACCTTCGCGCCAACGCTATCGGCCATATACACGTTGCCGGTCGAGTCCACAGCCAGTTGGTACTGCTTCAGGTTGCCAACCCAGTTCGGCTTGGCATAGGCGTCCGGGCGGAACGTGCCCAGGTACACCTGGTTCAGATAGGTGCCACGCACGCTTACCGACACCGGCAGGGAAACCGACGCGAAGACTGAGTTCACCGCCTGGATCTGAGCCAGGATATTGCTCAACGCCGCCGCCAGAGCGGTATCACTGCCGGCCTGGAAATAGTCGCCGCCGCCATTGCCGGCGACGCTCTTCATCATGGCCGTGAAATCGGTATTCTGCTGCGCGTTGTAAGCGTCGATGGTGAAGGTGGTCACGGATCCATTCGCAGCGGCCGCGCTACCGGCGCCGAGGTCCGGGCGCAATTTCAGGAAGCGTGCCCAGGCAGCCTGGACATTCGAGATCGTGGAATACCCGGGGTATTTCGCCAGCGTGGTGGCGGCCGGGTCCGTGCTGGCGGGCACGGGCGGTAACTGGCCCTGTCGGTTGTTGCCAATGAAGATGATGTAGGTGTGCGCACAGCCGCTGCTGCCAATCGGGCTGTTGTACGCCGAGCCATTGGCGGAGCCCTTGTAGGCGTAACCCGAGGACAAGCCGCCGATGGCGGAGGTTGTCAGATTATCCTTGCTGGTTCCGGCGTTGCCGGAGTAATCCGCAAGCGGATCCATGCCCGCCCAGCTGTTGGAACCATTGAGATAGAGCCAGGCTTCGTACAAGGCGTTGGCGTAGTCGCCGGAAGCCTGGTCAATCTTTTCATCTGGAGCATTGACATCGATGCCGCCAACGATGTTCTGCAACGCAGTGTTATTGGCGGCCACGCTCATATCGCGTATGCCATAGCGCAGGTAGCCGCCATCACGCTTGTTTGCCAGGGACAACATCATCAGGCCCACATTGGCCGGCTTCGTCAGGCCAGCCACGAAGTTCTTGATGGCCGTCAGCTCGGCCTGGCCCTGCGTTGGCGATCCGACCCACTTC
>NZ_JBFTSF010000108.1:0-19248 GCF_056399905.1 Cupriavidus sp. 01L46 | reverse complement strand
GGCCAAGATCGATCAGGGGCGGTGCAAGGTCTTCCGATGGCCTGCTTCCATGAAAGTGCATAGAGGCCGCCAAAGCCCCGGTGTGGCTCGCGTTCATCTACAGATATTCGCCAGAATTCCACGGTAGCGACACAGGATAGTTCTTGTTTTCGGCAAAAATAAATGAATTGAGATTATCGCGACGCTTAACGGCGCGTGCGTGCTCAGGGTGCCCAGCGGTGCAAGTCGGTCTCTCATCAAAGTCAGGCGCGGGCCAATTCACCCAACCCTTCCAGAGCCGGGTCTCGGCGGAATTTCCACCTGCGCGKTTCTTCGCACACGCCAGCCAACGATGCTTCGACCCGCACGGAATTGCAATTCGTTAATCGCCAGTCAATTTTTAAAAAATTAAAATGATGAAGTTAAAGTTAATCAGAAAAGATTATGTGGTTGACTGAGTGATTAAATGAAATGGGGTTTTGCGGTACGGATGTCCGGGCCGGTTGCGCTGGGAAAAATGTGGAGAGCGTAGCGCGTAGCTTGCGCGGCGCGGCATCGCGCCTATGCGCTGGAAACAGGTCGATCATGGCGCGCAGTACGGGCAGCACGCGATCGTGCGTTGGACCGAGAACCAGAATATTCTGGTAGAAGACGAATGTTGACTTCAGTATTCTTGACTTCGTCGGCATCAACATTCCCTGGCGATGCCGAAGCCCGATTCCGGCGAGGGTTTCCCTCCCTCTGACCGGGACTTCTACCCACCCAAGCGACCCTCGTGGGCAGCTTGGGTTTTTTTGCGCCAGGCAGGGCGCACTCACTTGGGGGTGGACGTCTCTTACACATCTCGCCGCTGGATACCCGGCGGCGCTTGCGATCTCGTTCGCCAACCGCCGTATGCGGAGCCGCACGTACGGTGGCCCGAAAGGGCTGAGGGGGGCGCCCCTCAGCCTACTCGATGCCGATGCCTGGGCGTGTCCATGGTGTCCTGCTACTGAAAAAGCTCGGTAGCAATGCAGAAGGTAATGAGCTGCTGGTCGGTTGTGACACCAAGCTTCTGCATTGCTGACACCTTGTGGCCACTCACGGTCTTGATACTGCGGTTGAAGTGCTTGGCGATATCCTGGACCGACTCCCCGCCAACGAAATGGCGAAGCACTTCATATTCCCGCGGCGACAGCGTCTTGATTCGCTCGCCAATGGACTCCGCCCCCGAATTCGCGCGAAGAGACGCCTGGAGGGATGCCGGAATGTATCTGCGGCCGCTCCGGATCGCGAACAGGGCGGTGAGGATGTCGTTGAGAGAGTCGCCCTTGAACACCACACCGTGCACGCCGGCATCGTACAGGGCTGATGCGATGATCGGGTTGGTGAGCATTGTCAGCACCAGCAGCTTGACGCCGGGAAACGTCCTGGTCAGGTATGCGATGAGCTTCAGGCCATCCCCGAAGACCGAGTCACCGGGCATGGCAAMGTCGGTGACAATAATATCCGGACGGGCAACAGGAATCTTCGCGATCAGGTCCGAGGGACCCGAGGCGGAATCAACCACCACGAAACGCAGGTCCTGCTCAATGACTTCGCGTATTCCCATGAGCACCAGGGGATGATCGTCCGCTAAGATGATTTTGGTTTTTTTCATGGAATTCAAAAATCGGATAAAGAGAAGCCGCCGCCTGGTTGATTGTCAAAACTCAGCAAGAATGGCCTCGATCTGCGAGGCAACCAGGGCTATGCCTGCCTTCTGCTTTTGCTGAAGGCCTTCGCTGCGGATGTCTTCCTCCAGGGCTTCGCAGTCTTTCACGAGTCTGAACAATTTTACGGTAGCCAGCGCTCCGCGGATACGATGCAATGTATCCAGGGCGCTGTCGGCGGACGAATTCACGATTGCCCGATCGAGCGCCGCGATATCGCTTCGCATGGTTTCGGCGAATACGTCGCGGAACCTGAGCGGCACGAACCCGGCCTCATCGTGACTGGCCGGGGACTCCGGGGCGGTTTGCGCCACGTGCCGTATGACAGCAGGGGAGCGAACGGAATGGAGATGAGACCGTAGCGCCCCCAGGTCAATTGGCTTGACCAGCCAGGACGTCATGCCTGCGTCCATGCAGCGCTGCGCCTCTTCGCGCATCGCATTGGCGGTGATCCCGATAATAGGGCCCACGTAGCCTTGCTGCCTCAACGCTTCGGCCAACTCATAGCCATTTGCCCTTGGCATGTTGATGTCCGTGATCACGACATCGAACAGATCGGTGTGCCATCGGGCCAGCGCATCCACCCCATCGTAGACCAGAGCAACCAGGCAGCCGATTTGTTCGAGTTGCTCCTTCAGGATCGCTCCATTTATCGCGTTGTCCTCGGCCACGAGGACCCGAAGCTGTGCGCCGGCAGCGAGAGGTTCCGCCGGCCTGTCAAGTGACTCGGATATACCCGGCTCCGCCAGCGCGATGGCGCTGCCGACCGCTTGAACGCTGTGCGCACTCAGGTAGCCGCGTCCCGCCGGCAAAGCAGCGTCCGCCGCAACAGGCTGGCTGCCGGCAAACAGATAATTCCCGGTCCAGTCCTCGGGAACAGGGTAGGAGACAAGAAGGTCCAGCAGACGCGCATGCCGCGCAGCATCGGCAGGAATATCGTCTGCCGTGTGAGTGGTGGCCCCCCAGCGCTTCAGCCATGCGCACACATTGTCGGTCAACTCCTTGCTCGGGGATCGCACGTAGACGGATTTCCCCGTCAGCACAGGCGCTTGCGACGGTACCTGCACCGCAGCATGCGACAAGGGGAGCATCAGCGAAAAGCTGCTTCCCAGGCCCGGGTCGCTGACCAACCGGATGTCCCCATGCATCAGCCTTGCCAGGCGCATGCAGAGGGACAAGCCCAATCCGGCGCCGCTAACCGTATGCATATTGCTGTCGATCCGGTAGAAGGGGGTGAAGAGTTCCGCTTGCCGTTCCGGCGGTATCCCGACTCCTGTGTCCACCACCTGGAACAACAGCGTCACGCCAACGCGATCTGCCGAAACTTGCCGGACGCGAAGAATCACGTGACCGGATTCGGTAAATTTAATGGCGTTGCTCAGGAGATGGTTCAGTATTTGCTGAATTCGCATGGTGTCGCCACGCAGGTGTTCAGGCAGGTCGGGCGCAACGCAGGCGTACAGGAGCAGGCCCCTTTGCCCGGCGCTGGCGGCATGGCGGCTGATGGTAGCCTCCACCAGCGATAGCAGGCTGAAGTCGTCCGCCTCGACCGACAGCTGCCKCGCTTCGATCTTGGCGATATCCAGGATGTCGCTGATGATTTGCATCAGCATTTCCGACGCATTGCGGATCGTCTGGACATACTGCCTTTGCGTGTTGCCAAGACCGGTGAGATCCAGGAGTTCCAACGCGCCCATTACGCCATACAACGGCGTCCGGATTTCGTGGCTCATCGAGGCCAGGAAGGTGGTCTTGGCCTCGCTCGCGTTGTCGGCGTCCTGCTTTCCCTTGGCCAGGGTGCGTTCGATTTCCTTGCGTGCGCTGATATCGGCAAACGCGCACAGCAGCACGGCTTGGCCACCGTAGCGGGTCGGCGAGAATGCCAGGGAGAGCGGCCGGTTGCCATCGCCCCGGATTTCCTCGATAGCGCCGGGCAGGGTAGCGGCAAGCACTTGCGTGGCCTGAGAGGCATTGTCGAGAATGCACTGCAGGTCCTGGTGCGTATCCAGGCCCGGGTCCAGGTTCAGCCATTGCTTTGCCAGATGGTTGCCGAACAGCGCCGTACCGTCCGCCTGGCTGTAAATGCACAGCGCCATAGGCGCGGTCTCGATCAGCGCGCGGCAGAATGCGGTGGTTTCCGCCAGCCGTTCGTGCGCCCGGCGCGCCGGCAATACCACGCGACGGTTGTACCAACGGGCGAAGGACAAGCCACCGCCCAGCCCGAATAGCACCAGCAGCGCGAGGACGGCTGGCAGGCCCTTGTTATGGCGGAGTAGCGTCGGATAACTAACGCGGTATAGCGCGTGCCACGACCCGCTTGGGTCCCTTAGCCGAAAGTACAGTCCATCAGCGGCATAGGTGACGCCATCCGCCCTCAACGCGGGCATCGGCGACTTGCCCGCAAAGGTGGTGCGGGCCCTGTCTTCCAGCCAGAAATCGTCGTGGCTGGGTGTTTCCAGCGAACGCCGAATACTGCCAATCCTATCCAGGCTCAGCAGCGCGGCTGCGTAGAGCGCAGCGTTCCCGGATTCCGTCGCACGCGGCATGGCCGCCGCGGCATCGAGCGGCAGGACGGCGAGCATCTTGCCTGCCCCCCCGGCCGCTGGATCCGAGCGGAGCCAGCTGACAGGCGCCGATGCAACGTTGCGCTCGCCTGCGTGCGTGCCGGCATGCTGTGCAACCGTCGAGAGCACCTCGCCGAACTCCTCGGGCCTGTTCTCCGACGTGGAGCGGAACGCCCGCATGCCGACACGGGCATCGGCATGCGCCGCGATCAGGAAGACATCTGCCGGAGGATGCTGGGACGCTGCCCAATAGGCGCTGTGGTAATCGAAAACGAAGGAACCAAACCGGAGCACGGATCTGTCTTGCGGCGGACAGTCCACCGTGCTTTTGCAGGCAACGCTGAACATGACCGATGTGCGCGGAACCCGCGCCTCGAACAGCATCGCGCCGCCATGGGCGCTCGAATCGATGCGCTGCAGCTTGACATCACCCGCATAGTCATCGGGATGCAAGCCCCGGACTCGCGTCTGCAGGCGTATCAGGAAGGCCTCCTGCTCGCGGATATAGCCAGTGAGTTCGGAAAAATGGACGGCGATCCGTTCTTCCTGATCCTCCACAACGCGGAACATGCCCCAGCAAAGCGTGCCGGCCAACATCAGCGCCAGCGGAGCGACGGCAAACAGCACGAGACTCAGTTGCCTCTGCATGCGGGCAAGGCGGCGGATCGGACTGCTTTCCATTAGCGCGGCAGGTAGTGAAAGGCATCGTGTCTACGATGGGGCCTCGGGGAACATTGGAAACCTCTACGGCGGTGCCACGCTGCGGCCCGGTGTGACCGGCATTGCGCACACGCCAAAGGACGGAGAATGGCCTGCTCTGCCCCGAGCAATACATAAGTGTCACTGGACGTGTCACTGAAAGTGGGGCAACTCGATGTGTACACCAGATCCGACAATTGCTCAATAGCCGCGGAGCATATCCCGGCATTTCGGAAGGACCCAGACGATGCCAGCCAACGGCAGAGCCGTCCGTCTCGAACGGGAACTTGTGCTGTACACCATAGTCGCGCGCATCGTTGTGGGATGGCGCGAGGCGTGTGACGATGGCCGCATCGCGTTCTCATGCATGCCGTGCAGCGAGGCGGCGAGCATCATCCGCAGATTTCCTTCGCTGCTTATCTTGGATGGATTGCCTGTCCACGGGATGCCCTACAGAATTTACGTCAAGTCTTTGTCGTGCTAGATTGGCGCCTCGATGTCTTGCCATCACGGAGTCGACCCATGCGAACGCCAACAAGGCAGCAAGCCTATGACGAGGCGAAGCGGTTTATCGAGACCATTGCCCTGCGGGATGCGCTGGCGCTACAGCACAAATTTGGCATTTCCAGCGCAGTGGCCGAAGAGATATTCGAGAGCATTGATGAATACTTCGATGAGGGGGTAATCCTATCCATTGCGCCACCGGAGACGGCCTTTGATTCGCGTACGCGGAAAAGGCCATGCATAGATGTCTATGAAACCAACGGAAAAGCATTGGGAATGGAGTGTGTGCTCTTTGAAAATGGCAGGCCCGGTGAGGCCATTCTTCATATTGAAGTTTCAGAAAATAACGAAAAACTGGATCTGTACTACAAGTACATTGGATCTTGATGAGATTTCTGGCTTGATCTCTTCAAGTTAAAAGGCCTTGTCGCGGGCGGCGGTTCAAGGATCTGGCCGCCTGCCTCGAATATTGCAACTTGCACACACCCGATATGACCGCTTCCATCCTCGATCTTGATACCGCCAGTGCTACGCAGCTCGTCCAGGCGCTGGCAGCGCGCCAGGTTGGCGCGCTGGAGCTTTGCAATGCTGCCATCGCTCGCATCGAGCAGCGTGACGGCAGCATCAATGCGGTCGTCGTGCGCGATTTCGAGCGGGCACGGGACCAGGCGCGCGCTGCCGATGTCGCTTTGCAACGGGGAGAGCGCCGCCCGTTGCTCGGGGTGCCGATGACGGTGAAGGAATCGTTTAATGTGGCAGGCCTGCCAACGACATGGGGCTTTGCGTTTGCCAGTGCGTTGCCGGTCGCCGAAGACGCGGTCGCTGTCGCCCGGCTGAAGGCAGCGGGCGCCGTGATCCTGGGCAAGACCAATGTTGCCTTCGCGCTTGGAGACTACGAGAGCAACAACCCGGTCTATGGGCGCACGCGGCATCCGCTTGACGCTGCACGCACCCCTGGCGGGTCGTCCGGCGGCGCCGCGGCGGCGCTGGCGGCAGGGATGGTGCCGCTGGAGCTGGGATCGGACATTGGCGGCTCGATTCGCGTGCCTGCGCACTTCTGCGGCGTCCATGGACACAAGCCGACCCATGGCCTGCTGCCTGTGCGGGGGCATCAGTTCCCCGGCTACCAGGCCGCCCCCGATGTGCTGTCGGCCATCGGGCCGCTGGCACGCACTGCAGCCGACCTCGAGCTAGCGCTCGACGTGCTCGCCGGCCCCGATACGGATGAGGCCCAGGCTTACCGCCTGGCGTTGCCGCCCGCGCGCTTCTCGGATATCCGGGACTTGCGTGTGCTGGCACTCAGCGAGCATCCGTCGGCCCGCACGGGCGCTGACGTTCGGCGCGCGCTCGGTGACGTGGCTATCCGGCTTGCGCGTGCCGGTGCGCATGTGGAATATGCCAGCGCGCTGCTGCCCGATATTGCGGTCCTTCATGAAGAGTATGCGAAGCTCCTGATGACGATCGTGACACGCGGCGCGCCGGATGCGCCGCCGTGTATGTCTGCTCACGAGTGGCTATTCCTGCTGGACCGGCGCATGCATCTGCGCAGCGATTGGAGCCGCCTTTTTGCTTCGTTCGATGTGGTGATCGCGCCGCCGTTTGGCACGGCGGCGTTCGAGCATATCCCCGCCCTCGATTGGGAGCACACGACGCTGAGCGTCGATGGCGAACCTTCCCTGTATCGCGAGCAACTCGCCTGGTCGGGCTTGGCCACCCTTGCGGGGCTGCCGGCAACCGTGGCGCCCGTGGCGGCGACCGCGTCCGGGTTGCCRCTCGGTGTGCAGATCATCGGGCCGCTGCTGGGAGACCGCACCACCATTGCCGTCGCGCGATGGCTGGAACATGAGGCGTCGGGGGATTGAGGGTCAGGCAGCGGAAGAGGCGCTGCCGCCGCCTCAGGCCGCCTCAGGCCGCCGCGAGCGCTGCGCCCGAGGGCTTCCAGACCGCGCCAGCATAAAACTCCGCCCCAAAATCCGCCGGCACGTCCCCGCGGATCCGCTGCTCATGCAGCGCCAGGTCGGCCAGCAGCAGATCCCGGCTGATGCGGGCGACCGAGCCCGGAATATCGCGCCGCATGCTGGGCACATCGCCCAGCGGCACGCCGACGCTGGCGAAGCCAGCAGGGTTATGCACGTGCAGATCGCGCAGCCACGGCGCGGCGCCTGGTGTTTTCTCAAGATACTCAAGGCCGCTGCCCAGATAGGGCGACGCGGCGAGCTCGTCGTCGCGCGCGTCGGCCGGGGGCTGGTAGCGGTCGCGCCAGCGCAGGATATGCGGCGCAATGTCGGCCAGTTCCGGGCGCGCCGACGGATCCACCAGGTAGCCAGTGCCGGCAATCGCGAAGTCGAAACGCAGGGTCTGTCCTTGCACCTCGGTGACGATGCGGCCGGACTCCACCTCGGCGGCGGACAGCGAGGTACTCAGGTGCAAATGGAACTGCGGGAACTTGAGCACCCGCTCCACCGAGTCGGCCGGCGGCGTGGATCCGGCGCGCCGATATCGGATGGCTTGCTCCCAGCGCGTGGCATCGGGCAGGGCGTGGTAGTTGTCGTAAAGGCCGGGGTAGGCGCGCACGCGCGATACCGGCGTGGCGGCGATATGGTCGCGGCGCGCGAACAGGTGCACGGCGGCCGCGCCGGATTCCAGCGCCACGGCGGCGGCGTCGAACGCGGAGGCCGCTGCGCCCAGCACGGCTACCGTCTTGCCGCGCAGCGCGTCGAAGTCGATGGCATCGGCCGTATGCGCGGCCAGCCCGGCGGCCACGGCCTGCGACAACACAGCGGGCACGAACGGAGCGCCATTGCCGGCCACGCCATTGGCCAGGATGACCTTGCGCGCCGTCTCGATGCGCGGCTGCCCGTTCACCTCAAGATGCAGCCGGAAGTGCGGCAGCGCGGCGCCGGCTACGGGCTCGATGCGTACCACACGCGTGGCGTAGCGCACCTGCACGCCGAGGAAGCCCCGGTACCAGTCCAGGTAGTCGGCCCAGTCCAGGCGCGCAATGCGGTCGATGGCGGCATAGGCCTCGGCGCCGTGCCGCGCTTCATACCAGGCCTGGAAGCCCAGCGTCGGCAGGCCAAGCTCCGGCCCGACCAGGTTCTTGGGCGTGCGCAGCTTCTGCATGCGGGCGCGTGTGCGCCAGACGCCGGCCAGCGCACCGTCTGGCGCGGCGTCGAGCACCGTCACGCGGCCGATGCCCGCGCGGCGCAGCGAGAAGGCATAGGCGCTGCCGCTCTGGCCGCCACCGACGATGGCCACGTTGTGGTCGATGCCGGCGTGGTCCGGCACCCAGTTGTCGGGCGCGGGGCCKAGCAGGCGCAGGGTTTCGCGCGCGAGGAAATCGGGATCGGAGCCGGGGAGGGAAGAGGTTGTCGTCATGCTGCAGCGGCAAGGGTTGAGGCGGCGGGCCTGGAGGACGTGGCTGGATGCGCGGGGCGCTTGAGCCCAAGGTGCTCGCGCAGCGTGCTGCCGTCGTATTCCGCGCGGAACAGGCCGCGGCGGCGCAGCTCAGGCAACACCAGCGCGATGAAATCGGTGAGTCCACCCGGCAGCACCGGCGACATGACGTTGTAGCCGTCGGCGCCGTATTTGCGGAAGCGCTCTTCGAGCTGGTCGACGATTTGCGCTGGCGTGCCGATCACCTGCCAGTGGCCGCGCGCACCCGCAACGCGCTGGTAAAGCTGGCGGATGGTCAGGTTCTCGCGCCGCGCAAGGTCGATCACCAGGCGCTGCCGGCTCTTGCTGGCATTGGTCTCGGGCAACTCGGGAATCGGGCCGTCGAGCGGATAGCCCGACAGGTCGAAGCCGCCCGTCAGGCCAGACACCAGCGCCAGGCCGACCACCGGGTCGATCAGCGCTTGCAATTGCTCGAATTTCTCTTTGGCTTCGCTTTCGCTCTGGCCCACCACCGGGAATACGCCGGGCAGGATCTTCAGGTCATCGGGCTCGCGCCCATAGTGGGCGAGCCGGCCTTTGACGTCGGCGTAGAACGCCACGGCATCCTCCACCGTCTGCTGCGCAGTGAACACGGCTTCGCCCGTGCGTGCTGCCAGTTCCTTGCCGGCTTCGGAGGAGCCGGCCTGCACCACGACCGGATGGCCCTGCGGCGTGCGCGACACGTTGAGCGGTCCCTGCACCGAGAAATGCTTCCCCTTGTGGCCCAGCACATGGCGCCTGGCGGGCTCGTAGTAGCGGCCGCTGGCCTTGTCGCGCAGGAAGGCATCGTCCTCCCAGCTGTTCCACAGCCCGGTAACCACATCGGCGAATTCCGCCGCGCGCTCGTAGCGCTCGGCGTGGGCGAAATGGTGGTCGCGGTTGAAGTTGCGCGCTTCGTGCTCGTTGGACGAGGTGACCAGGTTCCAGCCGGCGCGCCCGCCCGAGATATGGTCCAGCGAGGCGAACTTGCGCGCCACGTGATACGGCTCGTTGAAGCTCGTCGAGGCGGTGCCGACCAGGCCGATGCGCTGCGTCACCGCGGCCAGCGCGGACAGCAGCGTGATGGGCTCGAACTGCGCCTGGTAGCTGTGCGCGGTACGGCTGAGGAACTCGACATCGTCGCCGCGCGTGCCTACRCCGTCGGCCAGGAAGACCAGGTCGAACTTTGCCGCCTCGGCGGCCTGGGCGAGCGCTATGTAGTGCTTGAAGTCGATGCCCGCGTCGGCCTTGGCATCGGGATGGCGCCAGGCGGCGATATGGTGGCCGCTGGGGTAAAGGAAGGCGCCCAGGCTGAGGAAACCGCTACGTTGAGCCATGATTGCTTGTCGGTTGTTGAGGGATATCAGGCGGCCTTGCGTGTGCTTTGCCGGCCTGGCGGCCGTGCCAGCCCCAGGTGCTCGCGCAGCGTGCCGCCTTCGTACTGCGTGCGGAAAATGCTGCGCCGCTGCAKGATCGGCACCACGCCGTCGACAAAGTCCTGCAGCCCGTCGGGCAGCGCGTCCGGCATCAGGTTGAAGCCATCGGCCGCGCCGTGGCGGAACCAGTGCTCGATGTCGTCGGCAATCTGCTCGGGCGTACCCACGAGCACGCGATGGCCGCCGCCGCCTGCCAGCTCGCGGATCAGTTCGCGCACGGTGTAGCCATGGCGCCGCGCCAGCGCGAGCGTGGCGTTGAAGAAGGTGTGGTTGCCGTTGCCGTTGGCGGGCAGTGCGAGGTTGTCCGGCAGCCGCTCGTCCAGCTTCAGGCGGTCCGGCGTGATGCCGAGCGTGCCGGCCAGCCGCGCCAGGCTGTAGTCCCAGGKGATCAGGTCGATCAGATCGTCGCGCCGCCGGCGGGCCTGGGCTTCGGTGGCGCCGATGATGGTGGTCAGGCCGGCCAGCACCCGCACGGCATCGGGCCCGCGCCCGAGCGCCTGCGCGCGCGCTTTGAGCTCGCGCCCGTAGGCCAGCGATTCCTCGAACGATTGCGACGCCGAGAACACGGCCTCGGCATGGCGTGCGGCGAGCTCGCGCCCGTCGGCGGAGCCGCCGGCCTGCACCACCACCGGATGGCCTTGCGGCGAGCGTGGCAGGTTGAGTGGCCCCTGCACGCTGAAATGCTCGCCATGGTGCGCAATCGGCTGCACCTTGGCGGTGTCGACGAAGCGGCCCGATGCCTTGTCGCCGATAAAGGCGTCGTCCTCCCAGCTGTCCCACAGGGCCTTGACCACGGATGTGAATTCGGCCGCCCGCGCATAGCGCTGCGCATGGTCCGGCGCCGCATCGCGCCCGAAATTGCGCGCCGACGGCACATCGGCCGTGGTGACCACGTTCCAGCCGGCGCGCCCCGCGCTCACATGGTCTAGCGTGGCGAAGCGCCGCGCGATGTTGTAGGGCTCGTTGTAGCTGGTGGACGCCGTGCCGATCAGGCCGATATGCGTGGTCGCCGCCGCGATGCTGGCCAGCAGCACCGTGGGTTCCAGCGCCGGGATCGGGCGGAAATGAATCTGGTCGACGATAGCGGCGTTGTCCGCCAGGAATACCGCGTCGAGCTTGCCGGCTTCGGCGATCTGCGCCACGCGGATGTAGTGCCGCACGTCGGCAAAGGCGGCGGGATCGCTGTCAGGCAGCCGCCAGGCCGAGGGCACGAAGCCCGAGTGCAGGATGTTGATATTGAGGTGGAGCTGGCGCTGGCGCGCCCCGTTGGGTGCATTCATTGGTAGGTCCCCGGTTCCGGATGGCCTTCGCCCAGCACCCAGCGGCCGACATTGCGGGTCTTGTACTCGGACGGGTTGTGCAGGGTATGGATGCGCACGTTGCGCCAGAAGCGGTCCAGGCCGGTCTTGCGCACCGCCGAGCGCGCGCCCGTAACCTCGAAGATCTCGCTGGACACCTGCAGCGCGACCTCGCCGGCCAACACGTTGGCCGCCGCAATGGCCACGGCTGCTTCACCGCGCTCCTCGGCGCTGAGCGCTTCGCCGCGTGCGATCACGCCGTCGAGCGCGAGCAGCGCGCGGTCGGCCAGCGCGGTGGCGGCCTGGGTCTTGACCCAGAGCTCGCCATATTGCCGGCGCACCCACGGGTCGTCCACATGACGCTMCACGCCAGAGTGAATCCACGGGCGCGACTGATGCACCGTGTATTCACGCCCGGCGCGCAGCGCACCTTGCGCCGTGCCGATAAACACATTGAGCAGCACGCTTTGCTGCTGCAGCGGCGTGACCGTGCGATAGGGCTCGGCCGGCGCGCCGGTGGGGTTCAAGGGCACCGGCTGCCCGAGCACTTCGCTCTCGTGCACGCGCACGCCCTGGTAGGTGACGCGGCCGCTGCCGGTCTGGCGCTGGCCGATGCCGTCCCAGTCGTCCTCGATCACGATGCCTGCGCGGTCTGCGGGAATCGCGGCAAAGCGGCGTTCGCCGCTGTCGGCGTCTTCCCAGGCAATCGCCAGGAAGTCGGCCACGTGCGAGCCGGAGGTAAAGGGGCGATAGCCGTCCAGCACGAACCACTCGCCATCGCGCCGTCCAAACAGGCTCCTGGAAAAGCTGTTCGCCGTGTTGCCCCAGAACCAGTTGCCTTCGGCCGAGCGGCGCCACAGGCTGGCGGCCTTCTCCGGCGCGTTGCGCAAGCGCGGGCTCAGCAGGCTGCTGTAGTGATAGCCGAACAGATGGCCGAGCGAGCCGTCCACCTGCGCGAACAGGCGCGTGATGCGCAGCACGGTCGACCAGGTTTCGCCCTGGCCGCCKACTTCGCGCGGCAGCAACAGCGTAAGCAGGCCGTGCGCCTTGAGCAAGCGGATCTGCTCCGCGGGCTTCCCGCCGGCCTGGTCGCGGGCGATGGCGTCTTCGGCGAAGCGCTCGCGCAGCGAGACGGCGCGGGCGATAAAGGGGTTGCTGGTGTCCGGCTCGAACAGCGCGGGCGCTGGTTCGGCCTGCGCATGGAGATAGGCGACGTTGGCGGTCATGATGGGGTCTCGGTCGGTAGCCGTCATCGAAGGCTCAATGCACCTTGGCAAAGCCATGKAACAATCGGTCGCGGCTCATGATGTTTGGCGGGGTCAGCGAGTTCAGCGGGGTCAGCGATAGAGGGCAGGCGAGGGGAACTCGCCCGTGAGCAACCACGTGCCCACCGTGCGTTTCTTGTACTCGGCCGGGTTGTGCAGCGTGTGGGTGCGCACGTTGCGCCAGAAACGGTCGAAGCCATTGGCGTTGGTGGCCGAACGCGCGCCCATGACCTCGAAGATCTCGTTCGATACGGCCAGGCCGGTTTCCCCGGCGTACAGGTTGGCGGTAGCCAGCGCGATGGCTTGCGGCCCGCGCTGCTCCAGCGTCAGCGCCTGTCCATGGCCATAAATGGCATCGAGGCTGCGCGCCGCCTGGTCGGCCAGCTCGGTTGCCGCCAAGGTGCGGATGGCGAGCTCGCCGTATTTGCGCTGGACCCAGGGATCATCGACATGGCGCTCCACGCCCGAGTGGATCCATGGGCGCGATTGCGTGGTGGTATAGGCGCGGCCTTCGTCGAGCGCGCCCTGTGCCGTGCCGACAAACACGTTGAGCAGCACGCTCTGCTGCAGCAGCGTGGTCAGCGATGCGAAAGGGGTGAGCGGATCGTCGGGCTTGCCAAGCAGTTCATCGTCGCGTACCAGCACGCTGTTGAACGTCACGGTGCCGCTGCCGGTCTGGCGCTGGCCGATGCCATCCCAGTCATCCTCGATCACGATGCCCGCGCGATCGGCGGGCACCACGCCCATCAGGCGTTGGCCCTGCGCGTTCTCCCATGCCAGCTGGATCACGTCCGCCACATGGCTGCCGCTGGAGAAGGGCCGGAATCCGGTGACCACCCAGCCATCGTTGCCGGGGGCGCGCTGCGCACTGGACGTCTTCGACAGCGCATTGCCCGAGTTGCTCCACAGCCATTGCGCCTTGGCGGCGGCGCGCAGCCAGCGCTCCTGCTGTGCCTGCGTGCCGCGTGCCTGCACGGCGTGCACGGGCAGATGGTGGTAGCCGAAGAGGTGGGCCAGCGAGCCATCGGTGCGCGCGAATTCCCGCACCACGCGCAGCAGTGAAAGCCACGAAGCACCGCCCCCGCCGTACGCGGTAGGAATGC
The DNA here is from genome assembly GCF_056399905.1 of Cupriavidus sp. 01L46. Lineage (NCBI taxonomy): Bacteria > Pseudomonadati > Pseudomonadota > Betaproteobacteria > Burkholderiales > Burkholderiaceae > Cupriavidus > Cupriavidus sp. 01L46. The sequence continues at coordinate 5,295 of NZ_JBFTSF010000108.1, read as the reverse complement.
CCGCTGAAAGCAGGCCGCTTTCCTTGAGCAGGCGGATTTGTTCGGTAGGCCGGCCGCCAGCCTTGTCGCGGGCGACGGCATCGGTATGGAAGGTCTCGCGCAGTACCACCGCGCGGGCGACGAAGGGATCGTTCAGATCCGGGCCGAAGTTGGACATGCCGCGTTGTCTTCTCGAAGTTGCACCCGAGACACGATAGAGCAAGGCTTGCGCGCCACCAACGAAGCAAACCGCGCTTGCATATCCACTTTTGTGGATGCTCTGGTGCTATCGATCCTGCAACGCCGGTTCCCTGGTTTCCTTTCCCGCTTCGGTGGCGCTATAACCGTCACCTTTCCACTCGATCAAGCAGAGCCCGTGGCCAAAAGGGTCGGACAGCATCGCCTGCCGCCCCCAGGCGAAATCCTGCGGCCAGTCCTCCAGCTCGGCGCCGGCTTCCAGCGCACGCTCCACTGCGCTTTCCAGGTCCGCCACCACAAAATCGAGATGCACCGGCGTCCAGTGCCGGCGATAGTCGCGCCGGCCGTCGGCGCGCGTGCTGGGCCTGGTGCCCGGCGCCTTGGCCAGCAGGTAGATTGGCGCGCCGCCGCCCAGCATTTCCGCCACGGAGCCGTCGAACAGCTTGCGCGCCAGGCGCAGGCCAAGGCCGTGCTGGTAGAAGCCGATGCCGTGCGCGAGGTCGTCGACGTCGATATTGATCAGCAATTGCATCGCAGTCTCCTGCATGGAATGGGGGCGCGGCACGCATGGAAGCACTCCGCCCGAAGACCAGGATTGTGCGCCAGCACTCCTGACACGTACTGTCAGGAGTGTTCTACTCGGCGCCTGTGATGCACAAGGCGGAAAGCGGCCCCGGGAGAATCCTCGTAGGGCCTCAGGCGCGCATTGGCGCCAGCAGCGCATTGACCACGGGTGCCAGCGCATCGCCCAGCGCGATGTGGCTGGCGGCGTCCAGGTGCACGCCGTCGACTTCGCTGCTATGGATAACCGTGCCGGTGTCGAAGCAGTCGCAGCCGCGCGCGCGGCAGACTTCCTGGAAGGCTTGCGCCAGCCCCACGCATTTGTGCTCGCCGCCGGCAAACTTCGGCGCCAGCGGCCCGCGCGGCGTGGTGATGGGCGGGGGCACCAGCACCAGCACCGGCGACACGGGCATGCCGGGCTCGATGGGCGCGCCGCGGATGGTGTCGAGCAGGGCGCCGATGCCTTGCGCGGCGTGCCAGGCGTTATGCGGGTGCATGGACTGGAAATCGTTGCTGCCGAGCATCAGGATCACCAGCGCCAGCGGCGCGTGCATCTCCATGCGCTGCGCCAGGCCCTGGATGCCGTTGCGGCCCGGCTTGAAGGGATCGTCCCAGACCGTGCGGCGGCCGTTGAGGCAGTCTTCCAGTATCCGCACGGGGCGCTGCCCGCTCCCGCCGCCAATCCCGCCGTTCAGGGCGAGTTCCAGCCGGCCGGGCCAGCGCACCGGCCAGGGCAGGCGCTGCCGCGTGCCCGGCACGATGCCCCAGGATAGCGAGTCGGCGTAGACCAGTACCTGCAGTGGATCGACGGCGCAAAGGCTATCGCTTCGGGTGTCGGGAGACAGCAGGGCGCTCATGGGTGGGTTCCGGGAAGTTTTGCTGCGGACCTTGGCACAGACCTTCATAATATCGGCTAACCATAGATCGGGAGAATTAAGTTGCGTTTCGAGCACCTGGTGGAGATCAACGATCCACAAAATATCCAGTTGGACACGCTCACGCCGGAGCAGCTCTGGCAAGGGCTGGTGCTGCGCAGTGCCGAGCCCGAGCTGTTTGTCATGGGGCTGGACCGCGCGGAGATCGTGGAGCGTGGCGACAACTGGGTCGAGCGCAAGCTGCATTTCGGCAAGGCCACGATTCGCGACCGCGTCGTCTTCGAGCCGCGCCGCGTCGTGCGCTATGAAACCGCCCCCACCGACGAGCACGCCGGCGGCACCCTGACCATGGCGATCGAGACGCCGGGCCCGGGCGCCTTGCTGCTGCGCTTTGTCTACGAAACCACCATGCCCGCGGTGGACGACAGCGGCGATGACCGTTTCGCCGAAATCGTCAAGTCGGCCTATCACGAGGCCGACCTCGACACCGTGCGCAAGATCCGCGAACTGGCCGCCCTCGGACGGCTGGGGTGAGCGGGCAGCCCTCGTCGCCTGCCTCCGGCAGGCAGCCGGGCGGCCCGACCCGGGAATCGCTGCGGGCACGCTATGGCAGCCAGCTGCGCTGGCTGGTGCTGCTGACGCTGATGCTGGGCACGGTCTCCTCGATCGTGTCGTCGACCATCGTCAACGTGGCCATTCCCGACCTGAGCCGGCATTTCGTGCTGGGGCAGGACAGCGCGCAATGGGTGGCGGCCAGCTTCATGATTGCCATGACGCTGTCGATGCTGCTCACGCCGTGGCTGCTTAACCGCTACGGCTTGCGCCGCACGTTCATTGGCAGCTTGCTGCTGCTGGGCATGGGCGGGCTGGTCGGCGGATTCTCGCCAACCTATGGCGTGATGATCGCCATGCGGGTGGCCGAGGGCATTGCGGCGGGGATCCTGCAGCCCTTGCCCAATATCCTGATCCTGCGGGTGTTCGAGGAGCGCGAGCAGGGCAAGGCGATCAGCATGTTCGGCTTTGGGGTGGTGCTGGCGCCGGCGCTCGGCCCCAGCGTGGGTGGCTTCCTGGTGGAGGCTTTCGGCTGGCGCTCGATCTTCTTCGTGGTGGTGCCGCTGACGCTGATCGGGCTGTKGATGGCGCGCCGTTTCATGGCGGTGGACTCGGCCATGATGGGCGAGCGCAAGCCGCTCGACTGGCAGGGCCTGGGCCTGGCCGGCATTGCCACCGTGAGCCTGCTCAACGGGCTGGTGCAGATGCGCGAGAGCGTGCTTGCCGGCATGGCGCTGGCTGGCTTTGGCGTGCTGATGCTGGTGGTGTTCGTGCTGTGGCAATTGCGCGCGGCGAACCCGCTGATGAACATGCGCCTGTACAGCTACCGGCAGTTTTCGGCCGGGGCGGTGGTGGCCTTCATCTACGGCGCGGGGCTGTTCGGATCGACCTACCTGCTGCCCGTCTACATGCAGATGGCGCTGGCTTATACGCCGTCGCGCGCCGGGCTGGTGCTGCTGCCGGCCGGCATCGCGCTGGCCCTGACCATTGCCKCGGCGGGGCGGCTGACCAATCGCATCTCGCCACACCTGCAGGTGTCGTTCGGGCTCGCGCTGCTGTCGGCTTCGTTCCTTCTGATGGCGATGGGGTCCCAAGCCACGCCTTACCTGCTGCTGGTGGGGTTTGCGGTGCTGGGGCGGATCGGGCTCGGCTGCATCCTGCCGTCGCTGACGCTGGGCTCGATGCGGGGTGTGGATTATTCGCTGATTGCGCAGGGTTCCAGCTGCATCAACTTCATCCGGCAACTGGGCGGTGCGATCGGGGTAAGCCTGGCCGGCGTCGGCCTGCAATGGCGGCTGGCGGCGCAGGGTGCGGTGCTCGGTACCGATGGCGACCCGGCTGCGCGCATTCGCGCCTTCGACGAGACCTTCCTGGCGGTTGGCCTCGTCATTGCCACTGCCATCCTGGCAGCCTGGCGGATACGGCCAAGGCCGCTTGCCCAGGCCTGAAGGATTGGCCGGCTGAGCGCCGGCCAACCCATATGGCTTCAGGCGGTGGCGCCGCTGCGCAGTTCTTCCACCAGCGCGATGTATTTCTCCTGCGCGTCTTCCTGGGCGGTGCCCTTGAGCGTTTCCCAGGCTTCGAACTTGTAGCGGCCGACGAAATCAGTGATGCCCGGCTTGTCGCCATGGGCGTCGCCCTCGCTGCCTTGCTTGAACAGCGCGTAGAGGCGCAGCAGGGTCATGTTGCTGGGGCGCTCGGTCAGTTGCTTGACGTCGATCTGGGCTTGGGCGAAGCGTGCCTGCAGGTCACTCATGGGGCTCTCCTGGCTGGATGTGGGGATGCGTTCTGGGTTTGGTGTTCGGGAAAAACCCGGTAGCCGCGATGATAGCGCCCGCCATCGCGCGTTTGAGCCGAAAGAAACCGAAGAACGCTTCGGTCCCGCGCGCCGGGGGCAAGGTATTGGCACCGCGCTAGTTCGGCTTTTGAGGTCGCTCCGGATACAATCTCGCCATGTCCTGGATTCTTGCAGTTGAAACCTCCACCGAGTGGTGTTCCGTCGCGCTCGGGCGCATTGCCGATGGCGGCGCCCTGGTGTGCCTGGTTCGTCATGAACACACCGGCCCGCGCTCGTCTTCCCGCGTGCTGCCGGCCGCTGGCGAGTTGCTGGCCGAAGCGGGCATTGCCCTGTCGGACTGTGCAGCCATCGCCTTTGGCGCCGGGCCGGGCTCCTTCACGGGCCTGCGCACCGCCTGCGGCGTGGCCCAGGGCCTGGCCTTTGGCGCCGATCTGCCCGTGATTCCCGTCAATTCGCTGATAGCTTGCGCCGAACGCGTGCGCCTGGGCGGGGAAGGGATGCCGGCGCTGCCGCCCGACGTATCCGTGCTGGTAGCGCTGGACGCCCGCATGGACGAAGCCTACGCAGGCGCGTTCCGCTGGGACGGCGCCGCGCAGGAGTGGCAAGCGGCGACCGGCATGCAGGTGTGCCCGCCAGAGGCTGTCAACCTGCCCACCGGGCCGTTCTGGCTCGCGGGCAGTGCCGCTGCCGTGTTTGGCGAACGCCTCAAGGCCACGGCGCTTGCGCTGCACAGCGTGCCCGAGGCGTTGCCCGCCGCGCCGGCCCTGGTATCGATTGCCTYGCGCGCGCTGGCCCGCAATGAAACCGTTGCGCCGTCCGATGCCATGCCGATCTATCTGCGCGACAAGGTGGCCCAGACCATCGCCGAGCGCCAGGCCGTGGCGGCGCAGCGCGCAGCGCTGGCGGCGGGAGACCAGCCGTGAGCGTGGAGCGCAACCCGCCACCGGAAACCGGCCCGGCCAATCCCGGCCAGGGCGCGCATGCAGCGTGCGGCAGCGGGTACGCATGGCCCGAGGTGCCGGTGATGCCAACCGTGCCGGCTGGCTGGAGCATTGGCCGCATGACGGCGCTGGATGTGGAAGCCGTGGCGCAGATCGAAGCCCGGGCCTACACCCACCCGTGGACCCGTGCCAATTTCGAGAATTCCGTCAAGGCCGGGCACATTGGCCTGACCTTGCGGGATAACGGGGGCGTACTGGCCGCCTACACGGTGCTGATGCCGGTTGTCGACGAGATGCACCTGCTCAATATCACCGTGGACCCGGCGCGCCAGCGCGGCGGCCTTGGCCGGCTGCTGCTGGCCGCTGCCATGGCTACCTCGCACGTGCATCA
>NZ_JBFTSF010000107.1:0-19368 GCF_056399905.1 Cupriavidus sp. 01L46 | reverse complement strand
ATCATGCGGTTGCCGATAAAGCCGTCGCACACGCCCGATACCACGGCGGTCTTCTTGATCTTCTTGGCGACGGCTGCCACGGTATTGCGCGAGAAAGCGATAAAGCCTTCCGCGTTCTCGTGCTTGACCTTCAGGTCGCGCACCTTGGGGTACGGGCCAGGGTTGGCCGCCGCCGTCTTGGCAAACGCCACGGCCGCGGGCAGCACGTCGCCGTCGACGATCTCGTCGAACAGCTTGGTGCCTGCGAATTTTTCGCTGGGGATGGCGTTGCCCGACACGATCATGTTCAGGGCGGCTTCCAGGCCGATCACACGCGGCAGGCGCTGCGTGCCGCCAGCGCCGGGCAGCAGGCCCAGCTTCACTTCCGGCAGGGCGATCTGCGCTCCCTTCGAAGCCACACGGTAGTTACAACCCAGCGCCAGCTCCAGGCCACCGCCCATGGCAACGGAATGGATCGCCGCCACGACGGGCTTGCTCGAGCCTTCCACGACCTTGATCACCGAGTGCAGCGTCGGCTCCTGGGTGGCCTTGGGCGTATTGAATTCACGGATGTCGGCGCCGCCCGAGAAGGCTTTGCCGGCGCCGGTAATGACGATGGCCTTGACGGCCGCATCGTCCAGCGCACGGGTCATGCCTTCGACGATGCCAAGCCGGGTGCTGAGACCCAGGCCATTGACGGGGGGATTGTCGAGCGTGATGACGGCGACGCCGTCCTGAACCTGATACTGCGCTGTCATGCTGGTTCCTTTGGTAACTAGAAGTTGTCTCGGGATTCGAATTCTCGAATTATGTTTTTCCGCGGGGCCCCAAACCACCGCCCGGCCACCGGGGAAGCACTGTGCTTGCCGCCCTCGGCCCGTGCCCGCCCTGTCGCGAGCGGATCAAGCATACACAAAATAGCACGGTCGTTCAATTTCATTTTGGGGCTTCGCTGGCACTCCCATGCGCCTCGTTCATGGCGGATCTCGCCCGCGTGCATTCAGGCTGCCGAAAGGCTGGCAAAGGGCACCAAAAAACTAGGGTAAGCCCGGAGTCTCATGGCCCATGCGGCACATTCCCCAGCCCTTGAGGATTACCTCTAGTCACAGTAGGCGACTTTCCTGACATAAACCGCCGCAATCCTCGGATTTACCCGGATAACCCGGTAAACTCGCGCGCTTTGCCCGCACGGGCGCCCCACAAGGCGTCGCCCGTGCCGAAGCCGCGGCCCCGTCCGCCGAAGTTCCAGTGACCCTGATGTCTTCCCATCCACATCCCCATCCTCACCAGCACMCCATCGTCGAGCACGACGACCTGCAGCGCAAACTCAAGGCCCGCCACCTGACCATGATCGCCATCGGCGGTGCGGTCGGCACCGGGCTGTTCGTCGCCTCCGGCGCGTCGATCTCCCAGGCGGGGCCCGGTGGCGCACTGCTGATGTACTGCCTGATCGGGCTGATGGTGTACTGCCTGATGACCAGCCTGGGCGAGCTCGCCGTGCATATGCCCGTGGCCGGCTCTTTCGTCACCTACAGCGCGCTGTACGTAGAAGAAGGCTTTGGCTTCGCGCTCGGCTGGAGTTACTGGTTCAGCCTCGCGGTCACGATTGCCGTGGAGCTGGCGGCGGCGCAGCTAGTGATGCAGTACTGGTTTCCGCACGTCTCCGGCGTGGTGTGGAGCGCGGGCTTCCTGCTGCTGATGTTTGGCCTCAATGCCTTTTCGGTACGCGGCTTCGGCGAGGCCRAGTACTGGTTCGCGCTGATCAAGGTGGCCACGATCCTGATCTTCCTGGCTGCCGGCCTGATGATGATCTTCGGCATCATGCAGGGCGGCCCGCAGTCCGGCTGGCACAACTTCACGCTGGGCGATGCCCCCTTTGTTGGCGGCATCCCCGCCATGTTCGGCGTGGCCATGATCGCCGGGTTCTCCTTCCAGGGCACGGAAACGGTCGGCGTGGCCGCCGGCGAAGCCGCCGACCCGGCACGCACCATCCCGCGCGCCATCCGCCAGACCTTCTGGCGCATCTTGCTGTTCTACGTGCTGGCGATCCTGATCATCGGCGTGCTGATCCCCTATACCGACCCCAGCCTGCTGCGCAACGACGTCACCGACATCGGGGTGAGCCCCTTCGCGCTGGTGTTCCGCCACGCCGGCCTGGCCTTCRCCGCCGGCCTGATGAATGCCGTGGTGCTGACCGCCCTGCTCTCCGCCGGCACCTCCAGCATGTACGCCTCCACCCGGATCCTTTACGGGCTGGCGGTCAGCGGGCGGGCGCCGCGCGCGCTGGCGCGCCTGTCCGCCAGCGGCGTGCCCTACGTCGCGCTGTGCGCCACCGCCGCCGTCGGCGCCCTGTGCTTCCTCAGCTCGCTGTTTGGCGACAAGGCAGTCTACCTGTGGCTGCTGAACACGTCCGGCATGACTGGCTTTATCGCCTGGCTTGGTATTGCCATCAGCCACTACCGYTTYCGCCGCGGGCTGGTGCACCAGGGCTACAAGCCGTCCGACCTGGCCTACCGCTCGCCGCTCTACCCGTTTGGCCCCATCTTTGCCATCGTGCTGTGCGTGGTGATCGTGCTTGGCCAGAACTACCAGGCCTTCTCCGACGTGCGCGGGCGCTGGCTGGAGATTGTCGGCACGTATATCGGCGTGCCGCTGTTCCTGGTTCTCTGGCTTGGCTATCGGCTGGTAAAGAAAACGCGGCTGATCGACTACGAAGATATGCCGTTCAACTGCAAGCGGGCAACCGAGGCAGGGCCGGCTGCAGCTTCACTGCCAAGGCACGCGTCCGCCGACAGCAATGCCGCATAACGCGCCAGATCCACATTGCCGCCGCTGATGATGATGCCAACACGCTTGCCCAGCAGCGGCAACCCCGCATAGCGCGCGGCGGCAAGGCCAAGGCAGCCGGTCGGCTCGACCACCAGCTTCATGGCCTGCGCGAACATGCGCATGCATTCGCGCAGCGCGTGGTCCGGCACGGCGACGATGTCGGTCACGCCGCGGCGGATCAGCCCGAACGTCAGCGCCCCGAGATGCTGGGCGCGCGCGCCGTCGGCGATCGTGTCGGGTGGCTCGATATGCACGATGTCGCCACGGCGAAGCGACTGCTGCCCATGATTGCCCGCCTGCGGCTCGACGCCGTACAGCAGGCAGCCGGGCGAGAGCTGTTCCTTCACCAGGGCGGCGCCCCCGAGCAGCCCCCCGCCCCCCTGGCAAACGAACAGGGCATCGAGCGGGCCGGTTTCCTCCAGCAATTCGCGCGTGACCGTGCCTTGCCCGGCAATGACATCGGCATGGTCGTAGGGCGGGATCAGGGTCAGCCCGCGCTCTTCCGACAGGCGCCGCGTGATCGCTTCGCGGTCGTCCACCTGGCGGTCGTACAGGACCACCTGCGCGCCATAAGCACGGGTCGCCTCCACCTTGGACGCCGCCGCGTCGCGCGGCATCACCACCGTCACCGGAATGCCAAGCACCTGCCCGGCAAGCGCAATGCCTTGCGCGTGGTTGCCGCCGGAGAACGCGACCGCGCCGCGGCGGCGCTGCCCGGCATCGAAGCGCGCCAGCGCATTGAAGGCGCCGCGAAACTTGAAAGCGCCGGTACGTTGCAGGTTCTCGCACTTGAAGAACAGCTCGGCGCCGACCCAGGCATCCATCGCGGGCGAACGCAGCACCGGTGTGCGCCACGCGTGCCCGGCCAGCCGGTTGGCGGCGGCCACCACATCGTCATAGGTCGGCAGGGCGGCGCGCATCGGCCGATTCACTCTGCCGCCTCGTCGGTGGGACGCTTCCACGCGGCCAGCACCTCGGGCGATGGCGTCAGCGCAAGGTTGACGCCGCGCGTACCGATCGGCTGCTGGAACCAGCGCTTCTGCAATGCCACCACCTCCGGGCCGGCGAAGACCGCGGTCAACGTCTGGTCGACCAGCTGCTTCCATTCCGGATCGGATTTCGGCAGCATCAGCGCGTTGCGTTCGGTGGAGAGCGCCGGCCCGACGACCGTGTATTGCGACGGGGCCTTTGAATTGGCGCGCAGGCCGTACAGCACCACATCATCCAGCACGAAGGCCTGGGCGCGGCCGGTCTCCAGCAACAGGAAGGACTCGTTATGGTCCTTCGCGTACACATCGTTGTAGGCGTACTGCGTCTTGAGCCGGCGCACGTGACGGTCGCCGGTGGAACCCGCGCTGGTGACCACGACCTTGCCGCGCAGATCATTAAGGGATTGAATGCCGGAATCCTCGCGAACCAGCATGCGTACCACCGACACATAGTGCGATACGCTAAATGCCACCTGCTTCTGGCGCTCGACCGTATTGGTGTTGGGCGCGCAGTCCACGGTCACCAGGCCGTTCATTACCGCCGGCACGCGGCTCTGCGCCGTCAGCGGCAGCCAGCGCACCTTCAGGTCCTTCAGGCCGAGCTTCTGGCGCGCGGCCTCGGCCACGCGCAGGCACAAGTCCACGGCGTAGCCCGAAGGCTGGCCCTTGATATCGGAGAAAGAGAACGGCAGCGCGCCCTCGCGAAAACCCATCGCGATCGTGCCGGATTCCCGGATCTGCTCCAGGATCGGACTCTGGGCGCGCGCGGACTGGAGGCTGGCCAACGCAGCGAGGGCGGTCAGCGCGGCGAACGCGCGCGCTGTGAATGAGACAGGAAAGGACATGGCAGGTGCTCGGGCAAAGTGCGTAAGCGTATTGCGCACTCCGCCCCGGCGAAACAATATCTTTCTTATAAGAGCATGCCCGGCATTCTCATAAGCAAATTGCTTTTCCGTGCGATCAAGCCAGGGTCGCCGGGGAAGGTATCGCTTGCTCGACCGAATCGCCGTGACCGGCGCCCAGATCACCGCAAAGCGGGTCGAACGCTTCCTCGGTCCCCAGCTCCCCTTCCCATTTGGCAACGACGGCAGTGGCAATGCTATTGCCCAGGACATTGGTCGCCGTGCGCCCCATATCCAGGAACTGATCGATTCCCATCACCAGCAACAGGCCGGCCTCCGGCAAGCCGAACATCGGCAAGATGGCGGCTACCACTACCAGCGAGCCGCGCGGGACCGCGGCCATGCCCTTGCTGCTGACCATCAGGATCAAGAGCATGGTGATCTGGTGCCCGAGCGACATAGGGATATCGAAGGCCTGCGCGATGAAGACCGCCGCAAACGCCTGATACACCATGGAGCCGTCGAGGTTGAAGGAATAGCCCAGCGGCAGGACAAAGCCGACCAGGCGCTTCTTCACCCCGAAGCGCTGCAGCCGCTCGATCATCTTCGGGTAAGCCGCCTCGCTGCTGGCGGTGGAAAAGGCAATCATCATGGGTTCGCGGATACCCTTTGCCAGATCGARCATGCGTCCCTTGAGAACCGCATAGCCCGCGATGAAGAGGACTGCCCACAGGGCCAGCAAAGCGAGATAGAACGCGCCAATGAACTTGCCATAGGTCACCAGTACGTCAAGACCCTGCACGGTGACGGCAGCGGCAAGCGCCGCAAAGATGCCGACCGGCGCGAACAACATCACCGTATTCGTGATGCTCAGCATCACGTGCATCAGTTCGTCGACGGACCGCTTCAGGAACTGGCCCKAGCCGCCGGTCGTCTTGCCCAGCGCAATGCCGAAGAAAAGCGAAAAGATCAGGATCTGCATGATCTCGTTGGTCGCCATGGCATCGAAGATGCTCTTGGGGAAAATATGCGTGACGAACTCTTTCAAGTTGAGCGCGCTGGTCTTGAGGTTCGTGCTCGCGCCAGCGTCCGGCAGAACCATGTTCAGGCTGACACCGGGTTGCGCCAGGTTCACGAACAGCAGTCCGATGCTCAGCGACACAAGTGACGCGAGGATGAACCATGTCAAGGCCTTGGCGCCGATACGGCCAATTGCCTTGGTGTCGTCCATGCTCGCGATGCCCGAGACCAGGGTCGCGAATACGAGCGGGGCGATGATCATCTTGATCATGCGCAGGAAGATCTCGGTGATGATCGAGAAATTCCCGGCAATCGCCTTGGCAGCTGCCGCGTCCGCCGCCATGCGGTGACAGGCATAGCCGACGATGACACCCAGGACCATGCTGAGCATGATCCAGCGGGTAAGTTTGTTAGTGGTTTTCAAAGCTTCGCCTCCTGGCCAGTTTCCAATATCGACGTGCAGTGCATCCCGCCCATGCCGATAAGACAGATTATCCAACACTAGACAAAACGTCAACACGATGAAAACCCGAAGTGTCTTGGCAAGCCGAGCGCGCAGCGCCGGCGGCAGGCGCACGCAAGCGCGTGCCGCCGGACGACGGCAGCAAAGCAAAGCCATGGAGGAGATGGCCTGAGCGAGGCCAGGCATGCAATGGCGATACCGGGGGGGGAATTTCCGGTGAAGGCAAACGCCATCGCGCGCGCAGCCTGATGGACAGGCTCGCACGGATGATGATCGGTAGGAGTGGTCGAATCTGTTCCTGGCTGTGATGCCGCCGGGGCCAACGTCACCCGCGCCACGCGGCATGGCCGGCCGGTGCCATGCGCACCAGCCGCCCCGCTCGCTAATCGGGCCAATCAGCCAGCAAGCAACGCTGCGAACCGGTCGATATCGATGTTCCCGCCGCTGATGATGACACCCACGCGCTTGCCTTGCAGTTCTGCCTTCATGGCACGCACGGCGGCAAAGCCGAGGCAGCCGGTGGGTTCCACCACCAGCTTCATGCGCGACGCGAAGAAGCGCATGCAGTCGACCAGTTCGTCGTCGGTCGCGGTAACGATGTCATCGACATCGCGGCGAATGATCTCGAACGTGTAGTTGCCAAGGTGCTGCGTCTGCGCGCCGTCGGCGATGGTCTTGGGGGTCTCGATATGCACGATCGAGCCAGTGCGGAACGACTGCTGGCCGTCGTTGCCGGCGGCAGGCTCCACGCCGTAGATCTTGCAATGCGGAGCCAGCGCGCGCGCGGACAGCGCGGAACCGGAGAGCAGCCCGCCGCCGCCAAGGCAGACGAACAGGGCATCCAGCTCGCCGGTTTCCTCGAACAACTCCTTGGCCGCGGTGCCCTGCCCGGCGATGACATCCGGGTGGTCATACGGCGGGATCAGGGTCAGGCCATGTTCCTCGGCCAGCTTGCGGCCAATGGCCTCGCGATCTTCCGTATAGCGGTCATAAATGACCACCTTGGCGCCGTAGCCCCGGGTCGCGGCCACMTTGGCAGCCGGCGCATCATGGGGCATCACGATCGTTGCGGGGATGCCGAGAATTGACGCCGCCAGCGCAATGCCTTGCGCGTGATTGCCCGACGAGTAAGCCACCACCCCCGCCCGCCTCTGGCGCTCGTCGAACTTCGAGACCGCATTGAAGGCGCCACGAAACTTGAAGGCGCCCATGCGCTGCAGGTTCTCGCACTTGAAGAAGAGCTCCGCGCCCACCTCCTTGTCCGCGGTGCGCGAGCGCATGACGGGGGTGCGGTGCGCGTAGCCCTCAAGCCGCCCGGCGGCGGCTGACACATCATCAAAGGTCGGTAGATTCAGCATGATCGTAAGTCTCGTTTGAGTAAAAAGGCTACCAGGGCCAGTGAATGCTGGTGCCAGCTTGCGCGGCGGCGGCTCGCCGCTGGAGCAGGCGAGCCACCGTCAGGTCCTGCAGCGCCAGGCCTGTCATATCGAAGATGGTGATGTCGGTGTCGTGGCGCTCCACTTGCACCTTGCCGCCCAGCACGTCGCCGATTTCCGTGCACGGCGTGTCCGGCGCCCACTGCGTCTCGCCGATCTGCCGGGCCTGGGCCCGATCGTCGACGAACAGCCGCGCGCGCGCCAGCAGGCCGTCGGGCAATTCGCGCTTGCCGCGGGTGTCTGCGCCCACGCAGTTCAGGTGCGTTCCTGGCTGCACGGCTTGCAGGTCGAACAGCGCGCCGCCGCCAGGCGTAGCGGTGATCACTACGTCGCTGCCCGCCACCGCCGCATTGCGATCAGGGGCATGGGAGATCTCACAGCGCTCGGCAAAGGCACGCTCGAACGCAGCGTCGGGCTGGCCCGTCACCGTAACGTATTGAACCTGCTTGAGCGAGGGCAGCAGCGCAAGGGCGAAGGTCAACTGAATCCGCGCCTGCACGCCAGTGCCGAACAGGCACAGGCGCTCGCTGTCCCGGCGCGCCAGCCACTGAAGCCCCAGGCCGCCGGCGGCACCGGTGCGCATCGTGGTGACGGCATTGCCATCGATCATGCACACTGGCCGCCCGGTTGCCGGATCGATCAGCATGATCGTGGCCTGATGCGGCTCGCCGCCCACCTCGCGGTTGGCCGGCCAGAATCCGGCCGCCTTGAAACCCAGCAGGCCTTGCGACTGGACGTCGCCGGACTTGATGCCGAACACGCCACCGGTCGCCAGCGGCTCCCTAACCAGCGGAAAGACACGGCCCTCGCCCTGGCTATGCAGGGCAAAGGCTTCGCTCACCGCCTCCATGGCATCTGCCGGCTGCAGCAGTGACTCGACCTGGTTCTTGTCGAGCAGGAGCAAGCGCGCTTCACTTGGCATAGCTATACACCGTAGCCCGCGACACGCCGAGATGCAGCGCCACGATTTCCATGGCGCGGCGCACCTCCATGAATCCCGCCTCCTTGAGTTCGCGCAGCAACGCACGCCTGTCTTCGGCCTTGAGGGATCGCGGCGTGGTGGCCAGCCGCGCGGCAAACTGGTCGATGCGGGCCCGGATGGCATCCGCACCGGCCGGGTCGAGCGATTCCTTCATGGCCGCGCCCGCGTCCACGCTGCCGAACTGGCCCAGCACGTTCTGCAAGCTGCGGAACAGCGTCAGGTCGACGTTCATGCACAGGGCTGCCACATAGCCCCCGGTCGAATCCTTGATGCCGATCGACGTGCTCTTGGCCTGCCGCCCGTCGGCGAACTGATTCGCATAATTGGCAATCACCTGCGGATACTCAGGGTCGGCGATCCGGGCAAGGCCCAGCTCGGTTGCCGGGTCTCCCACCTGACGGCCCGACAGATTGTTATGGATGGCGAGAATGGCGTGCTTGGGGTCCAGCAGATCGTGAACAACCACCTCGCAAAAGGGCGCGAAGGTTTCGCTCAACCCTTGGGCCACCTGCTTGAGTTGCTCGAGCAGCGCTTGCTGCTCGAGCGTGCGTTCTGGGGTGCGTTTTTTCATGTAGACAGGTTATCCAGATATGGATATTTTGTCAATATCGCGGCATCGGGCTGGGCGCGCGGCGCCCCCGCCCCTCGCGCGCGGGCGCCGCGTCGTGGCCTTGCCTTGCCTCTTGGACTTGCCTCAGGCYGGCTCGAAGCGCTCCCCCTTGAATACCCGCACCGGCGCGCCGCGCTCCACCTGATGGTGCAGCAAGCGCCGCTGGGCGCGTTGGGCGAGTACGCTCTGGTCCGCCTGCTGCGCCAGCTTATGCGCGATCAGCAACGTGGCAATGCGCTTGTTGGCATGCTGGCTGCGCTCGGACTGCACCCTGACGCTGATGCCGGTAGCCACATGGATGGCGCGCACGGCCGACTCGGTACGGTTCACGTGCTGCCCGCCTGGCCCCGAGGCCCGGCAGGTCTCAAAGCGGATCTCGCCCGCCAGGGCTGGCGACGGCGCAGCGCAACGCGCCACGCCAATAAACCAGTTCTTGCGCGCATGCCGGGGCCGGTAAGGGCTCGGGCAAGTCCATTGCACAGTGCCCTCCCACTGGCGCGCCAGGTCCGGCGCCGGCTCGCCGTCCAGGCTCACCAGCACCGAGCGCAGGGTGCCCGCGCGCTCGCCACCCTCTTCGTCGAGGATCTCGATCTGCACGCCGCAAAGCGTTGCCTCGTGCAGCAGGCGCCGGAGCGCCCGGCTGACTGCCAGGCAGCATTCGGATGGCCCTTGCGCCGCGGAAAGTTGTAGCAGGATCATCGGCAGCACTCCCCGCTGGTCTTGTACGTGAGCACGGGGCGCAGGCGCGCCAGCGGCCTTGCCAGGCCCGCGTCGCAAAGCGCCGCCACCACGCTGTCGATGGGCTTGTAGGCTTGCGGCGCCTCCTCATAGATCAACTGCCGGTCGCGGCAGATCACGCGGCTGTCAAAGCGCGTCCGGCTTAGTTGCTCGACGGTAAAGCGCCCCGACAAGCGGCTCTTGCACTCGCCGCGCATCCATTTTCGGCCCGCGCCGTGCGCCAGCGACAGCAAGCTGCGCGCATCGGCTACCGGCTCGACCAGGTAGCTGTAGTCCCCCCGCGAGCCCGGGATTACCACCGGCCCGGCGTCGGCCGGCGTGGCGCCCTTGCGGTGCAGCCAGCCGGCGGTGCCGTCGATCGTGGCCGCCGCCAGGAAGTTGTGGTTGACGTCGAGCACCCGCTCGCCGCCGCCACGCAGCCGGTCCAGCATGCGGCGCGCGACCAGCTCGCGGTTGCCCTGCGCGAAACGCAGCGCCTGTGCGTGCCGGGCCAGATAGTCGGCGCCATCCTGGCTGCCGCCGCTCAAGCCATTGTGGCTGAAGCGCTCGATATGGTCTTGCAGGATCGCCTGGCCAAGCCCGCGCGAGCCGCTGTGCACCAGCAGCACCAGCCGGCGGCGGTCCAGCCCGAGCGCCGCCACCGCGGCTTCGTCGAGAATCTCGTCGATCTGCTGCACTTCGGCAAAGTGATTGCCCCCGCCGATCGTGCCCAGGGCGTGCTCGTGGCCCACGCCCTGAAGCGACTGGCTGGCCACGACCTGCGCCACGGCCTCGGCCCATGACGCGTCGAGCGGCCCATCGATGTTGCCGAGCCGCTTCTCCAGCTGGTCCGCGCCGATCCTGGTCGCGTCCAGCTCCGTGCGCCACAGCGCCATGCCGCAGCCGATGTCATTGCCGACCAGCGCAGGATAAAGCCGGCCGCTGGAGAAAAAGGCCGCGCCTACCGGATATCCCCGGCCAGGATGCAAGTCCGGCATGCCGGCGACCCGCTCCATGCCGGCGAGACTAGCGGTGTGATGAAGTTGTTGGATCGCGTTGCCTTCGATCCAGGTGTGGTCCGACGCGATCAGCGATACGCGCTCGGACAGATGCTTGATGCAATTGCCCATATACCATCCAGATAAGAGAAAGAATCTGATGTGGCAGGCCGGAGCCGGGCAATGCAACTCACCGCGCAGCGCGATGCCAATCTGGCAATGCGCCTGCGGGGCGGAACGATTAAACCTGGCGCGGCCTGCAAAGATGCATCGACGTTTTCATGGTGTGCTCTCCTTTGCAGTGCGGTTGATGAATGAAGGGAAACGATCGTAATGCGCAATGGCGTGATCTGGCAATGTCGACGATCAGATCAGTGCGTGCGGTTCGTGCGGCTGTTGTCAGGCCGAGACACTTATCTGTCACGCCAGCGTCACGCCTTCATCACGCCACCGTCACGTGGCCCATGCATCGTAGCGGTCTTTCGACACCATTCTTCTTCGACATGCGCATCCTCCCGTCCGCGACCGTCATTGCCGTTATCGCCGTCACCGCTGCGGCCTGGGCTTTGCCCGTCGCGGCCCAGGCCACGGCCCCTGCCGCCTACCCCGCCACCCTCGCCGGCCACGCCATCCTGCCCGCGCAGAGCTATATCGCCGCGCCCAAGGACGCGCCGCAGGACCTGCAGGAGAGCGGCAAGTTCACCACCGGCGCGCGCGTGGAAAAGATCAGCGCGGTGGAAGGCCAGTCGAACAACCGGCCGACAGGCGTCTCGCTGCCCTTCAAGGGCCAGCCGCTGCAAGGCCATTCCGGCATCAAGCACATGGCGGACGGCAGCTTCTGGGTGCTGACCGACAACGGCGCCGGCAGCAAGGCCAACTCGCCGGACTTCATGCTCTACCTGAATCACTACAAGGTGGACTTCAAGAGCGGCAAGCTCCATCGCCTGGGCACTGTGTTCCTGCACGATCCGGACAAGAAGGTGCCCTTCCGCGTCGTCCACGAAGGCACCAAGCAACGCTACCTGACCGGTTCGGACTTCGACACGGAAAGCTTCCAGTTCGCCGGCGGCGCGCTGTGGATTGGCGACGAGTTCGGGCCCTTCCTGATCAAGGCCGACCTGCAAGGCAAGGTGCTGGCTGTGTACGACACGCTGGTCGACGGCAAGGTCGTCCGCTCGCCGGACCATCCCGCCGTGACCACGCCGGGCATGCCGGGCGGCGCGGTGGACTTCCAGGTCAAGCGCTCCAAGGGCTTCGAAGGCATGGCCTCGTCACCGGACGGCAGCAAGCTCTACGCGCTGCTGGAAGGCCCCGTGTGGAACGMCGAAGCCAAGGATTTTGAACGTATCGGCGGCAAGGAAGCCCTGCGGGTGCTGGAGTTCGACACCCAGGCCGGCAAGTGGACGGGCCGCTCGTGGAAGTACCCGCTCGAGGCCAATGGCAACGCCATCGGCGACTTCAACATGATCGACGCCAGCACCGGCCTCATCATCGAGCGCGACAACGACGAAGGCACGGCCGACAAAGCCTGCCCCGAAGGCCAGAAGCGCAACGACTGCTTCTCGGATATCGCCAAGTTCAAGCGCATCTACAAGATCGAACTGAGCGACGCCAATGCGGGCGGCCCGGTGCGCAAGATCGGCTACATCGACCTGCTCAATATCGCCGACCCCGACAAGCTGGCCCGCAAGCCGCTCAACGAAGGCGTGCTCAAGTTCCCGTTTTTCACCATCGAGAACGTGGATGTGGTCGACCCCACCCATATCGTGGTCGGCAACGACAACAACCTGCCCTTCTCCAGCAGCCGCGAGCCTAACAAGGCCGACGACAATGAACTGGTGCTGCTTGAGGTCGGTGAGTTCCTGAAGGCGAAGTAATCGGCTTCATGGCAGTGCCGGCGCGTGAGCCGGCATGAATGGGTGTCCCCGGACTCGCGAGGACACCCATCCTGCCTACACCTCCAGCCATTCCTTGCGAATGGCGGCATTGGCCTTCAGGTCCCCGGGCGTACCTTCGAACACGATGTGCCCGTGCCCCATCACATAGACCCGCTGTGAAATATCCAGCGCAATGGCCAGTTTCTGCTCGATCAGCAGCACCGACACGCCGCGCTCCTTCAGGACCTTCAGGTAGTCG
The DNA here is from genome assembly GCF_056399905.1 of Cupriavidus sp. 01L46. Classification (NCBI taxonomy): domain Bacteria; kingdom Pseudomonadati; phylum Pseudomonadota; class Betaproteobacteria; order Burkholderiales; family Burkholderiaceae; genus Cupriavidus; species Cupriavidus sp. 01L46. Next base: position 6,367 of record NZ_JBFTSF010000107.1, on the reverse strand, counting down.
CCCACCAGCGCGACGATCATCGGAGCCAGCCCTTCAGTAGGCTCGTCGATCAGTACCAGGTCGGGGTCGCCCATCAGGGTGCGGCATAGCGTGAGCATCTGCTGCTCGCCGCCGGAGAGCACGCCGGCGGACGTATTCTCGCGCTCCTTCAGGCGCGGGAACATGTTGTACATGTCCTGCACCGTCCAGCGGGGCTTGGACTGGCGCGGATTGCGCTTTTCCCCGAGCTGCAGGTTCTGGCGCACCGTGAGCGTGGGAAAGATATCGCGGTTCTCCGGCACGTAGCCCACGCCCAGGTGGGCGATCTCGAAGGTGCGCCGCCCGAGGATCTCTTCGTCGCGAAAGCGCACCGAGCCCTCCGCCTTGACCATGCCGAGGATGGCCTTGGCCATGGTCGAGCGCCCTACCCCGTTGCGGCCCAGCAGCGCGACGATCTCGCCTTCGTCGATATGCGCGTCGACGCCGTGGAGGATATGGCTCTTGCCGTAGTAGGCGTGCAGGCCCTGCACGTCCAGCATGCGCTTGCCCATCAGTGCGCTCCCTCAGTAGCAGGTTCGTCCAGGGTCGTGCCCAGGTAGGCTTCCTTGACCTTGCGGTTGGCGCGGATGGCCTCGGGCGTGTCGGTGGCGATGACCTCGCCGTAGACCAGCACCGAGATCCGGTCGGCCAGCCCGAACACCACGCTCATGTCGTGCTCCACCATCACCAGGGTCTTGCCCACGGTGACGCGGCGGATCAGTTCCACCGCATGATCGGACTCCGAGCGGCTCATGCCGGCCGTAGGCTCGTCCAGCAGGATCACCTCGGCGCCGCCAGCGATCGTGATGCCGATCTCCAGCGCGCGCTGTTCCGCATAGGTCAGCAGGCTGGCCTGCGTGCTGTGGCGGTGCTGCAGGCCGATCAGCTCCAGCACTTCGTCCGCCCGCTCGCGCGCGTCGCGCAGCTCGGACAGGCGATGCCAGAACGAATACTTGTAGCCCAATGACCAGAGCACCGCGCAGCGCAGGTTCTCGAACACCGACAAGCGGTGAAAGATATTGGTGATCTGGAAGCTGCGCGACAGCCCCATGCGGTTGATCACGAAAGGCTGCAGCCCGCCGATCTCCTGGCCATTCAGCCTGACCGTGCCAGAGCTTGGCGCGAAGCGCCCCGAGATCAGGTTGAAGGTGGTCGATTTACCGGCGCCGTTGGGGCCGATCAGCGCATGCCGCTCGCCCTTGGGGATGCTCAGGTTGACGCCCCGGATGATCTCGGTCTGGCCGAATTTCTTGCGTACGTCGTTCAGTTCCAGTGCGGCGCTCATGCCGTGCCTCCCGCCATTTCGGCCTGTACCTTGTCCCACGTGGCGCGCACCCGCGCGCGCGCAGCGCGGCAAGCCAGCAGGCCGGCCACCCACAACGCTGCGGCTACCAGCCACGGCTTCACCGTCGCGGCGTCGAAGCCAATGCGCAACAGCGACATCTCGGTGCCGTTGGCGCTATCCACCTGCACCTTGTAGACCAGCTCCACGGTGAGGATCACCGCGGCGAGCAGCACCAGCCCGGCAGCCGCGGCGCGGCCGTAGTCGGGCAACATGGCGCGCAGTTTGCCGCGCGCGAGCAGCGGCACCTGCATCATCAGCAAGCTGGCGATGCCGCCCGGCACGAACATGACCATCAGCACGAAGAACAGGCCAAGGTAAAGCAGCCAGGCCTTGGTCAGGTCCGACAGCGCGACCGCGAACAGGATGAACACCACCGCCCCGATCACCGGGCCGAAGAACACGCCCGCGCCGCCGATGAAGGCCGCCAGCAGCACCCCGCCGGAGCGCACCGCACTGACGTTCTCGGCCGACACGATCTCGAAGTTGATGGCCGACAGCGCGCCCGAGATGCCGGCGAAGAACGCCGACAGGATCAGTACCAGGTAGCGCACGCGCTGCGTGTTGTAGCCGATGAATTCCACCCGCTCCGGGTTGTCGCGCACCGCGTTGGCAATGCGGCCAAGCGGCGTCTGGGTCCAGGCGTACATGGCCACCATGGACAGCAGGCACCACACCGCGATCAGGTAATACACCTGGCGCCCGGGCCCATAGGTGATGCCGAACACGGGATCGCCCACCATGCGGTTAGTGGAGATGCCACCCTCGCCCCCAAAGAAATCCGGGAACATCAGCGAGCTGGCAAATACCATCTCCCCGATGCCCATGGTGATCATCGCAAAGGTGGTGCCGGACTTCTTGGTGGTGACGTAGCCGAACAGCACGCCGAAGAAGGCGCCGGCCAGGCCGCCCACCACCGGCAGCAGCGAGACTGGCAGCCATACCTTGCCCGCCCCCACCATATTGAGCACGTGGATGGCGATGAAGGCGCCCAGGCCCGCGTACACCGCATGGCCGAACGACAACATGCCGGTCTGCCCGAGCAGCATGTTGTAGGACAGCGCGAAGATAATCATGATGCCCATCTGGGACATCAGCGTGATAGCGAACCCGCCGGTGAAGAACAGCGGCATCACCAGCATCAGGGCCGCGGTCAGGCCCCAGATCGCCCAGCGTGCCAGGTTCATCGGGCGGTAGCGCATGGTGCGGCCGGTCGCAACCGTCTCGCGGCGTTGTTGCATTGTCGTCTCCATGCTCATGCTATCAACCCTCCCTCGTGCCCATCAAACCACGCGGGCGGAAGATCAGCATCACCACCAGCAACAGATACGGCAGTACCGGGGCAACCTGCGCCACCGTGAGCTTCCATAGCGAAGACAGCGGCGTGCTGTCGGTAACCTGCAGGCCGATCGAGCCCAGCAGGCCAGCCAGCGAGGCGTCAAGCGTGACGGCAAAGGTTTGCAGCACGCCAATCAGCAGCGAGGCAATGAACGCCCCCACTAAAGACCCCATGCCGCCCACCACCGCCACCACGAAGATGATCGACCCCACCGCCGCCGCCATCGACGGCTCGGTGATAAAGGCATTGCCGCCGATCACGCCGGCCAGCCCCGCCAGCGCGGCGCCACCACCGAACACCATCATGAACACGCGCGGCACATTATGGCCAAGCGCCTCGACCATTTCCGGATGTGTCAGCGCGGCCTGGATCACCAGCCCGATACGGGTGCGGGTGAGCACCAGGTAGATCGCCACCAGCATGGCCAGCGACACCACCATCATGAAGGCGCGGTACTTGGGGAACGAGGAGGTGAATATGGTAAACAGCGGCCCGTCCAGCTCTGCCGGGATGCGGTAGGGTACGGCGGCAAGGCCCCATACCAGCTTCACGCCTTCCTCGATCAGGTAAGCCAGGCCGAAGGTGAACAGCAGTTCCGCCACGTGCCCGTACTTGTGCACGGTGCGCAGCCCGAAGCGCTCCACCAGCGCGCCAGCGCCGGCCACCAGCAGCGGCGCGAAGATCAGCGCGGGCCAGAAACCGATCTTGCTGGCAATGGTGTAGGCAAAGTACGCGCCCAGCATGTAGAAGCTGGCGTGCGCGAAGTTCAGCACGCCCATCATGCTGAAGATCAGCGTAAGCCCGGAAGAGAGCATGAACAGCAGCAGCCCGTAGCTGACGCCATTCAATAGGGAAATGACGAAGAATTCCACAACTTATCCTTCATTCTGATGCACGTGGCCAGTTGGCGGCCACCGATCGGCCGGCCGTAGAACGGGCGCGCGCGGGTGAGCGCCGCCCACCCGAAAGCGGCATGCGCCGCGCCGGGTCGACCGAAGTATGCAGGATCGGGTGGCGCGCCGGAACTGGCCGCGCCATCCGCCGCGCGCGGGCTCAGCCCGGGCGCTTCATCTGGCAGGAAGTCGGCTGCGCTGCCACGTACTGGTCCATCAGCGCATCGGTCTTCCAGCCAAAGCCGGTGTTTTCCTGATCGAACTTGACCTCCTTGCCGTCAACCTTGGTCCAGGTAGCCACCACCAGCGATTGCTGGGCCTGGTGATCCGAGCCGCGCATCTCCACCGTGCCGTTCAGGCTTTCGGCCTTGATGCCTTCGAGTGCCTTGGCCACCTTGACCGGATCCGTCGACTTGACGTCCGTGAACGCCTTGCCCAGCATGGCGATGCCGGTGTACGCGGCCATCACGTAGAAGTCATCGTTGTACTTCTTCTTGAAGCCTTCGATGACATCGCCGCCCTTGAAGCCCTTGTTGTTGGGGTTGTAGTAGCCGACGTACTTGACGTGCCCGGCTTCCGACGCACCCATGGCGGTCGGCACGCCGGTGGTGCCGGCGTAGTAGGTGTAGTAGTTGGTGGTCAGGCCCGCGTCCTTGCCGGCCTTGATCAGCAGCGCGAGGTCGCTACCCCAGTTGCCGGTGATCACCGTGTCGGCCCCGGAGGCCTTGATCTTGGCCGCATAAGGGGCGAAGTCCTTGACCTGTGCCAGCGGGTGCAGGTCTTCGCCGACGATCTGGATGTCCGGGCGCTTGCGTTTCAGGTAGTCCTTGGCGGCGCGCGCCACCTGGTGGCCGAAGGAGTAGTTCTGGTTGATCAGGTAGACCTTCTTGACGCCGGGATCCTTGGCCAGGTAAGTGGTCAGCGCCTCCATCTTCATGTCGGAGTTGGCGTCCAGGCGGAAGTGCCAGTAGTTGCACTTGCCGTTGGTCATGTCCGGGTCCACCGCGGCGTAGTTCAGGTAGATGATCTCCTTGCCCGGATTGCGCTCATTGTGCTTGGCCACCGCGTCTTCCAGCGCCAGGCCCACGGAGGAGCCGTTGCCCTGCACGATATAGCGGATGCCCTGGTCCACCGCCTGCTTGAGGATGGTCAGGCTTTCCTGCGGCGAGAGCTTGTTGTCAAAGCCAACCACTTCGAACTTGTTCCCGCCCCCCCAGTTCTTTTGGTTGGCGATGTCCGCGACGAACTGCCAGCTCTTCAGCTGGTTCTGCCCCACCGGCGCCATCAGGCCGGACAGCGGGTCGATAAAGGCGATCTTCACCGTATCGGCAGCCGCGACCCCGGAACCCATTGCCGCGAAAATGGCCGTGGCGGCCACGAGCGGACGCAATCTGATCATGCTTGTCTCCTTCAGTCTTATTGTTGGCTGTGGTTGATCCCGATTCGCGGTGGCGCTCTCTCCCAAGACCGCGCGCGCCGCAAACCTGTCCTGCAATCGCCGGCATCAACGCCCGGCAAGCATTGGCGGCTCTATGGCCGCCTTGGGGTCAGGCCGCCGGCAGGCGGTAGTCCTTGAACTGCTCGCGCAGCTTGAGTTTCTGCATCTTGCCGGTAGCGGTGAGCGGAATCTCGGTGACAAAGGCAACGTCGTCGGGGATCCACCATTTGGCGACCTTGCCTTCGAAGTACTTCAGCAATTCCTCGCGCGTCACCTCGGCGCCGGGCTTCTTCATCACCACCAGCAGCGGGCGCTCGTCCCACTTGGGGTGATAGCAGGAAATGCAGGCCGCCATATGCACCGCCGGGTGGGCGGCTGCCACGTTCTCGATATCGATCGACGAGATCCACTCGCCGCCGGACTTGATCACGTCCTTGCTGCGGTCGGTGATCTGCATGTAGCCGTCGGGGTCGATGGTGGCCACGTCGCCCGTGGGGAACCAGCCATCCACCAGCGGCGACGCGTCGTTGCGGTAGTAGTGCTCGATCACCCAGGGGCCACGCACGTGCAGGTCGCCGAACGCCTTGCCATCCCAGGGCAGCTCGTTGCCGTCACCGTCGACGATCTTCATGTCCACGCCGTAGATCACGCGGCCCTGTTTTTCCTGGATCTTCTGCTGCTCGTCTTCCGGCAGGTCGTTGTGGCGCGCCAGCAGCTTGCAGGAAGTGCCCAGCGGGGACATCTCCGTCATGCCCCAGGCGTGAATGGTCTCCACGCCGAGCGCCTTGAGCGCGCGGATCATGGCGGGCGGCGCCGCCGAGCCGCCGATCACGGTGCGATGAAAGGTGGAGAACTTGAGATTGTTGGCCTGCACATGCTGCAGCAGGCCCAGCCATACCGTGGGCACGCCGGCCGAGAAGGTCACCTTCTCGTTCTCGAACAGCTCGTAGACCGAGGCGCCGTCGAGCTTGGCGCCCGGCAGCACCAGCTTGGCGCCCACCAGCGGCACCGAATACGGCAGGCCCCAGGCGTTGACGTGGAACATCGGCACCACGGGCAGGATCACGTCGCGCGCCGAGCAGCCCAGCGCGTCCGGCAGCGCCGATGCGTAGGAGTGCAGCACGGTGGAGCGATGCGAATACAGCGCGCCCTTGGGGTTGCCGGTGGTGCCTGAGGTGTAGCACAGGCTGGAGGCCGTGTTCTCATCRAACTGCGGCCACGTGTAGTTGCCGTCCTGCGCGTCGATCAGGTCCTCGTAGCACAGCAGCGGCACCTTGGCTTGCGCCGGCATGTGCGAGCGGTCGCTCATCATCACCCAGCCCTTCACGCCCGGGCAG
>NZ_JBFTSF010000106.1:0-19480 GCF_056399905.1 Cupriavidus sp. 01L46 | reverse complement strand
GGCTCAATCACATCAATCACCCAACACAAATTATCGGAGAAGATAAGAACAAACAAAGAAATAGCCGAATTTATCAAAATGCTTTTTAGCAACAAGAAATCCATACCCATATCCAGTAATGGAAATATTGAAATAAACTATTTCAACACCAACGAAGACGCAAAGAATTACCTTGACGCGCTGGATAAAATAAAATGGGAGATTTTGCGATTCACTCCATCACAGTATAAAACAGAACACCATGAGGAATACTCAAAAGAATCTAACAGAACATCACACCAGATAATCGGCCAGGAATTTGATGGAGTAGCCGTAACAATTGATAGGTTTTTCTCCTATGCTGACAACGGCGATCTAATTTATAAAGGTCGCACATACTACGACCCACCCAAGATGTTATTTCAAAACATTACAAGAACCAGAAAAAAATTAAATCTAGTAATCATAGGCAACGAAGAATTGCTAAATAGATGTATCACCATACTACAATAGCCTCACAAGCAGTATCCGGCAGCTATGGGTCGGAAACGATAGTTCGCCCACGGCCGGCGTTACGCCGGCCTTCCATTTCGACCGTCCGGCGGCTAGAACAAGCTAGCTGGCTCAGCAGCACGATCCCAGCTGTAGATGATCACCTCCTGCCGCGCAGCCAGCTTGTCGGCTCCGCCCACCTGGTACTCGATGTCAAGCGACTCCATTTGGAAATCGGCGAAGACGCGCCGGATCTCCGGGTGGTCGTTCAGGCTGACAATCGCCTTGCCCTTGAGCTGGCGCATCGCGTCCGCCATGCGCTCGTACTGCGCGAGCGGGAAGTCGACGCCATAGCCCTCAGTTTCCCAATAGGGTGGATCCAGGTAGAACAGCGTATGCGCGCGGTCGTAGCGTGCCATGCACGTCGCCCAGTCCAGCTGCTCGATGTAGGCGCTGGCCAGGCGCAGATGCGCAGCCGACAGCGTCTCCTCCAGCCGCAACAAATTGAGCGTGGGTGGCGCAGTGGTGGCCGTGCCGAAGCTCTGGCCCTGGACCTTGCCGCCGAAGCAGGTTTGCTGCAGGTAGAAGAAGCGCGCCGCGCGCTGGATGTCAGTCAACGTCTCCGGCCGGGTGTCCTTTAGCCACTGGAACACCGTACGGCTGGTGAGCGCCCATTTGAATTGGCGCACGAATTCCTCCAGATGGTGCTGCACCACCCGGTAGAGATTGATCAGCTCCCCATTCACATCGTTGACGACTTCGACCGCCGCCGGCGGCCGCATGAAGAACAGCGCGGCGCCGCCGGCGAACAGCTCTACATAGCACTCGTGAGCTGGGAAGCGGGAAAGCAGAGTATCGGCCAGGCGACCCTTGCCGCCAATCCATCGAACAATCGGTGTTGCCATTTTGTGGTGAGCCTTTCACTTTTGGTATGATTCGCCCGCCTCCTAGGAAGGTGGCAGGGCCTTGGCTTGGCTCACTGGCCTCATCAGTGTGTCCGGCGGCCGCCGGCGGTGCTCTAACACCGGCAGCGGCCGCCCTGTCTTTACTGCTGCGCCTGGTTCAGCGCGTCGCGGACGGCGTTGTAGGCGTCGATGCAGGCATTGGCGTCGCGGATCCCGCGGTCGCCGTCTCGGGCGATGGCGTCGAGAGCTGCTGCAGCCTCTGGAGCAAGTTCGGCTCTCGCTTCACCAGCTCCACCGGCAGCGCCGGGATCTGCGGCGGCGCCACCGCCGGCCTCACAAGAACGGACGGCGAGGGACAGCCGGCGAGTGCCAGCCAGGTACTCAGTACGAGCAGCAGCTTTAGCAATTTCTTCACGATCTCTTTCCTCTTTGGCATGCGCCAATACGGCCGCGATGGCCTCCCGGGCAGCGCCCTCCAGCTCGCGGTACTTCGTAACCTGGTCGGCTTCCGCTCGCGCGCCAGCCTCCCGCTCGCGGGTGAACTCAAGCCGCATCTCGGCCAGCTCACGGCCATAGCGATTACCCTGCAGCCACCAGGCGAGCGCACCGCCCAGGACCGCGCCGGCGGCCACCATGAAAAAAGCCGCCACCAGGCGGCTCTTCCAGGCGGCTAGAAACTCAAGTGCCTTTGCCATGCCGGCCCTCGCTTTGGCGCAGCCTGCGCTTGAAATAGCTCTCCAGGGCTTGCGCGCCGACGATGCCGAACGCACTGCCGAGGCCGATCAGCGCGACCGGGTTGAGGCCGGGAAACTGAATGAGGACCGCGCCGGCCACCATCGAGGCCGCCGCTCCCATCACCGTCCGGCCGCACACCAGGCGCACCGTGATCGTCTCGTCGCTGGCCAGCAGCTTGCCCAGGCCAATCATTGCGCCCACCACCACCAGCATAAAAAGGCTCTTCTCAGGTTCTTGCATGTGGATCCTTAGATGAATTGTGTGGCACGCGTGTACCGCGCCATGCGGTCGTCCAGCCCGTTGTAACCACCGTTGATGCGCTTCGTCAGCGCGCGCTGATCGCCGGCGTCGGCCAGCTGGTTGCAGCCGTTGGCGTACCAGAACCAAGCGGCCGAGCGGGCAGCCAGCTGGTCGTCAGTGGCCAGCAGCTCGGGCTGCTTGATCAGGTCGACGCCGAGCGCCTGGCCGCAGGCCTGGTAATTGTCGAAAAAGGTGATCTGCTTGAGGCCGCGGCCACGATTGCGCCAGCCATCACCGGTGCTGGCATCGCCGTTGCCGTAGCGCCCGGCGTAGACGATGCTGGCGATGCGCTGCTGGCGCTCAAGCGGCACCATGCGCTCGCCGGCCTGGCGACCGAGCGTGCTGGCCAGTGCCGGCGACAACCGCTTGCCGAACGTGTCGAGCAGCCCGCCCACCGAGTAATCGAAGGACTCCGCCAACGTGGAAAAGCCCTTCGATTCATGGCCGACCTGTGCAATCCAGGCCGCCACCCGGTGAGGGAGCAGAATGCCAAACTCGAACAGTGCCGCATCAACGTGCGGCCACCAGCGCTCGGCCAGGGCATCACTGATGCCGGCCGCCTTCTGAAAGGTTGATCTATCCATGACCTCGAATTGAAAAAGCCCGCACGCGGCGGGCAAAAAAAACCGCCATCAGGCGGGCATCTTGGTAATGGCTGTCTTTAAGCAACCGGCGGCGGCTCGGGCGGCGGCAGCTTCGCCGGATCGTGGGCAGCATAGACCGCCATCACGCCGTCAATCACCTCCTGCGGCGTGTCGTCAAAGAATTCGATCATGCCTTCCTGCGACCAAGAGAAATGGTGGCCGATCAGGCCCCCTTTGCTGTACAGCTCGTCCACGAAGGTGGGACCAATGCGATGGTCACCCTGGATGATTTCAGATTTCATGTCTATGCACTGTGTTAGATGCGGGCAGTCACGCTGCCGTTGGTGTTACCCAGGATGCTTCCCACGCCGGCAGTCACATAGCCGTAGACGGTGGTAACGTTCTTGCCTTCGATGGGCTTTCCGCCAGCGGCGCTGGCGATGGGTGCGCCAGACGGAGCGACGCCAGGAAGAGAAATCCCACTGACGCCGGCCCAATTCGCGCCATTCAGGACCAGCGTGGCAACGGTGTTTKTGCCGGTCACAGTATTTGCGCAAGTGCCCGTCAGACTGCCATGTATAGCCTCATCACCCCAGGCCAGAAAGGTGAGGCGCAGGCCGGTCGAGAGTTCAGCGGAAATCGTGTTGGAAAAACTAAAGGTTGCCGCATTGAAGGACACGCAGACATTACGGCGATTAAACCAGTTTGCACAACCAGCAAAGTCAAACGTGTCCTGGAACTGCGCGGCGGCGTTGGTCAGGATCATGCCGACCAGTGAACGCGAGGGGTCATCCTTCTTGACCTGGTAGCCAGTGTCCGGATCCGTCATGCGGCCGGTAGTCGACAGCTCCAGCGCGAGATTCGCGCCGGCCTGCGCCGCATAGGCATAGTAGACCGTCGAAGCCGCCAGCCCCGCATTGGTGAGCGGAATGCCGTCCGCTGGAATTTTCCAGCCCTTTCCGTTGACGAACAGCCTGTTGCCATTGAACGGCCCCAGCTTGATCTGCGTAGGAGTCACCACCGAAAGACGGCATTGGCCGTGGCTGATGCGATCCATCAGAATGGTGACCGCCTGCGCCAGCTGGTTGGTCTTCGTTTCATCCGGCGCGACACCAGCCAGGGCCATCAGGTTGATGGCTTCGTCCGTGATCATGTTCCCCCACGCGCTGGGGACTATCGACCCCACCCGCCCGATGGTAGGGTCCTCGTCGACGAACTTGCCGTTCACCAGACCGACGCCCGGCACGCTCTTTGGATAATCCATTTCACTCCTCGTAGTTGAATAGAACGACCGTGTGCGCAGGCGCATATCGCCGGATCAGGCACTCGATACCGTTATTGGGATTTGCGCCAAAGCGCTCGCCCCACAAGGTCCGCCCCCAGCGGCGGCCACCAGCAATTCGCCGCCCCAGATTCACGGTCCAGAAAAACTGCTTGCCCCAGGTGCCGAAGCGGTCCCGGCCAAAGCGCGACCGCCCGAAGCGCGGCGCGCGATGCTCGGTAATCGTGGCGTTGGGGTAGCCCTGCCCCCATGCAATACCAAGGAAGTAGGCCACGCTCTGCCCCCCAAGCGCTACATGCCGCTGGCGGACTGCCTTTTGCCGTTCCTCAAATGACTGCACCTCTCCGAAACAAAGATCTGGAAGCGCCATCACCCTCTCCCAGTCCTGCACCAGTTCGCGGACCGTGACCGGATCCATTTCGYTGAGCAGATCGCCCGCCCTGGTATCTACCCGGGCAAACTCCGGTGCCAGTCCCGCGAGCACCTGGTGAACCGCCGGCGCCTGATCGACATCCCAGGCAGGCCCAGGCGGCAGCAGCGCCACCAGCATCTGGTAGTAATCGGCCTCAGTCCTCACTGCCATGTGATGCCTCCCAGGACTGGAATGGCGTTGGGCGCCAGCGGCACATTGGCCGACGGGGCGACCAACACGTGATCGTCCTCACCCGGGGACCGGCTGATTGCCTCTTCCAGGTGCGTGTGCAGCACGGTCACGCCAAGATCACCCTCGCGCCGCAGGAGATCGGCCAACTCCTTCTCAATGGCCGCACGGAGCGCCGAACTGTCTGGGATGGCCTTGATCACGAAGTCGATCTGCGCACGCGCCGGCGCGAGCACGTAGAGTTCAGCCGTCACAGGCCGCGTGCCGGCGATGTGATCCTTGACCGCATCGAGGGTGACCCGCTMCGGAAAGGGGTTCGGGGCGCCGTCGCACATCACAAACAGGCCTACGGTGCCCGGCCCCATGTAATTGCGCACGCACCAGGCGCGCGTGATCCCTGACACCTCCCTGGCCCATGTCACATAGTCGTCTGGGGCGCCACCCTGCGGCACCACCTGGTAGGAGCGCAGTACCCGACCGCGCAGCTCTTCGACGGATTCCTGATCGACGCCACCAGAAATGCCATTGGCACCGACCGTCCCATCGGTCACCACACCCAGCACCGGCGACACCAGCGAGATCTGCGCGCCGGCGGCGACGTTGCCGAGCTTCCCGGCATCCACCGCCGTGACCAGCACCGAAGCTTGCGGCCCAGTGAAGGTCACAGCAGCGGCCACCGCGTAACGCCGGCCATCCGCCACTTGCAGAATCACCCCCGCATCAATGACGGCGCCAGCTTGCCCGGGCAGCAACACCGGGCCGGTGGCGGCCGCAGCATCGCGCCGCGGCACCTTTAGCCGCAGCTTGGCGTACCGCACCAGCAAGTCTTCGTCGCACTTGTCCGGCAGGATCTGGTCCGCGTTCCACTTGAGGTGCCCGTGCAGCTCGCTGGCGGCACCGGCATGGACTCGCGTGAGCGCCACCTGGTCGGAACGCCGCAGCGTCTCGGCCGCTGCAGCCGACAAATCGGCGTCTGCGCGCTGGATCAGCGCCGGAAGGGTTGGAGTATCAAACGGCATCGATCACCCGCCAAATATCATTAAAGGGAAATGGCGGCAGCGCGCCAGATTCGTCGGACAGCACCACCACCAGGTTGAGCCGCTCACGGTCGTCCTTGGAGGCCTGCACGGCGATGTCCGTGGCCAGCTCATCCTCCACCATCCACCGCAGCGCCTCGTGCGCGAATTCCTCGGCCAGGCGCAGGACTTCCGGCACCAGCGTCCTGCGACGCAATTGCCACAGCCGCGAGCCGATCCGGTCATTGGCCACCGGCGGGAAGCTGTCACCCCACCAACCCATGCGCTGGTCGTCGTCCAGCTTGTCGTCCGGCTCAGCGCGTCGCCAGCTGAAAAGGCTGATTTGCACGCCCCGGTAGAGCAATGCCTGCCGATTCGTGAGTGTTGTCATAGCGGCTCGTCGGTGATACTGCCGTTTTCCTTGTGCTTGTGATGACCAACACTCTTTCCGTTGATCTCGACATCAACTGCGGCCTTTACCTTGCCGCCCGCCTCGATATCCTTCGACGCACTGACCCGTGGCGCATTGAGTTCGATGGCGTCTGTCGCGTTGACACGGAATGTCCCGGTGGTCAGCTCGGTGATGTGCCCGCGCTTGAGCACTAGGCTATCGCCCTCGTCCGTGTAGACCGCCACCTCGCCGGGCTTCAGGCCCTGCAGGCGCGCACGTCGGTCGCAGACCACCAGCGCCACCGCGTGCGAGCGATCCCCGCCGAGAAAGGCCACGAAGGCCTCGGCGCCGGCCAACGGGTGGCTGGTGAAACCATAGGCCTCCGCATGCTCGACGCCATCCTTGATCTCGCGGGCAGTGAGGCGCAACTGCAGCGCCTGCAGTTTCCTGGCCGCATTGGCCATCACCATCACGCCGCGCGCCAGCATGCCTGGCGCCTGTTGATTTGAATTCACTTATGTTTCTCCCAGTCAGCGGGCAGCAAGTACTCGAAGTCATCGCCCTTTTTGCCCTTCCTCTTGCGTCGATTGGACGGATCCGGCGGCTCGGCCTCGAAACCATCCGGCGGCGCGACAGAAATCTTTGCCTTGGTGCCGCCCTCGTTGGACAGGCTGTATTCGATCTCGGTAATGAGCAGATCGCGGTCGAACCCGACCAGCGGATCCACCACCTGGACAATCTGGTTGTGTCGCCATAGCGCGCCGTTGGATTGCCGCCAGCCCTGCACCTCATAGGAGGCCTGCAGCGCCTTGCTGACACGGTTCTCGCGCTCCCAAGCCACACGCTGCCGCGCCAGCTCTGGCGTGATCTGCCCGCCCTCGTGCAGCACGAGCACGCGTTTGCGGGAGATCCGCGTATCGGTCGCCCGGGCCTCCACCTCGCTGGCATCGAGGCCAAAAGACTCATCGGTGCCCGCGCGCTGGCCCTTGGTGACGTACTCGGAGAACACCCCGGAGAAATCGAGCGGCGCATTGCCGCTCAGCAGATTCACGCCGCGCTCAAGCCGGTCGACCGCACGCCCAGCACTACCAGGCCGGGCAATCACCAGGCGCCCGCTGGCGTCGTCGGTCGACAGCAGGCGCGAGAGCCGCAGCAGCCGGTCGATGGACTCGAAGGCCGTTTCTCCCGGCTGGATCGTGTGATCGGCCAGCACACCGGTATCCCGCAGCTCGCTGACCACCTTGATGCCGTAAGAGCTGGCCAGGGCCTGCGCAATGCGCTCCACCCCCTGGCCACGCCACTGGCCCGGCGAGTTGTCCGCGCCGCAGTCCACCAGGTCAGCAGTCAGAGAGCGGCCGGTCACTGATGTGGTGATCTGCTTGCTGTCCCACTGGATCGGCGTAGCGTCGACATACCCCGTCAGCACCAGCTCATGACCAATGCGCACCTCGCAGCGGTCGCCCTGCCGGATCATGCGCGGACGCTCATAGCTGCCGGGCCATTTCCAGGTGATGCCCACCGAGAAATCACGCGMCTGCCGCTCGATGCCAGCCGAGATCCGAACCTCTTTCCAGCCGGCGTAGTCCATGCCGTTGACGGTCAGCGTCACATCGTTGGCATCGCTCATTTGGCCGCCACCTGAAGGGGCGCCGCCGGCAGAAAGCCTGGATGCGGCACACGATTGCGCGTCACGATCTCACCCGCCCGCGTGGCGTCACCATAGCGGGCGTAGGCCAGCACMAGCGCCGGCAACGACTGCGCCGGCGTGACCGTGGCCAGCCGCACCCCTGCCCGTGCCACCGCCACCAGGTGGCGGCCCGTCTGGATCCTGGCATCTGCAAGCAACTGGTAGTAGCCCAGCGGTGCGGTCAGGCCCTGCTGCCAGATGGCCTCCGTCACCGTATCGCGCACCTGCAGGATGTCGTTTGCCACCGGAATCTCCGGACGCTCGACCGGCTGCAGCACCTGCGCCTCAATGGGCGGCACAGACGCCGGCGGCGAGGGCACGGGCGTCACCGGCACCTCGCCGATCTCGGTCACCGTATCGGCCAGCATCATGTCCTGGATCAGCCGGACCGCCGCGACGTGCAAGGCGCCAGCCTGCTCGCCCTGCGGCGCCGGCAGCGCGGCGAGCTGCGACACTGCGGTGGTCTTGCCAAACAAGCTGGACAGGGCGCTGCCGAAGCCATCGAACATATGGAAGGCGCCGCCTACGCTGGCCAGCACGCCACGGATCATGCCGGTCAGTGCAAACGGCGCGTTGACCAGCATGCTGGCCAGGCCTTGCGCGGTGCCGATGGCAGCCGCAATCGGACCAGCATACTGGCTGAGCACACCAAACATGCCGGTGGCCCCCTTCATCATCTGCGAGACCGAGATCTGCGCGCTGTTGATCGTGGCCATAGCCGACTCGAAGCGGGACAGGCCGCCCTCTGCCAGCGCCTTGCCGCTGGCGCTGGCCAGCTTGCCGGTGTTCGCCTTGGCCGCGGGAAAGGTGACTTCATCCGTTTCCGTAAAGGTCAGCTCGAAGCGCACCATGCCGCCCTCGGCGTACGCGTGCGACATCTCACCGACGCCTGCCTTTACCTTGCGCGTGCCAAGCCAGGGATGCACCAGCTCGCCCTCGCCCTCCGTCTCCAGCGCCTTGAGCAAGGCGTCTGCCTTGTCCAGGCAGTCCGCGCCGATCACGAAGGCGGTGACCTTGTGCTCGCGTGTCACACGGCMCATGTCCTCGACATAGGGGATGTTCCGCCCGGGGTATTCGTGCGTGACCGACCGACGGCCAACCGGCGCTTTGCTCCCGTCAGTCACGAACGGCACGCCACGAAAGGAACCCGGCCGCATTTTGTCGCGCCAGCTCACGTTATTTCCCTCCTTTGGTTATGCCCCGGCCAGCGAGCGGTAGCCCACGCGCGGGGTCATGGTGAGACCCGGCTGGTTGGTGTTGCCTGGATCCACGCGCGTGCCGGCTGGCGCGTTCTCGAAACGCACCACCATGTCACCCTTGAGCTGCTGGTTTTGCGYGGCCTGACCGGGCAGCAAAGCCGTCCAGTCACGCAACGCGCTGGTGCCAGCACGCGCGCCGTTACCGAGTGCTTCGGTGGCGCCGGCCTTGGACTCCTGAGACAGCAGCCCCAGCTTCTGCCCCGCCCACCGCGCACCACTCATGAGCGGCTCGATGTAGGGCTTGACGCGATCCCACAGCCCACTGAACCAGGCAACGATGGGTTCCCAGTTCGCGATGATCAGACCGAGTGGATGGAAGTTGAAGAACAGCTGCTTGATGCCGTCCCATGCCAGATTGGTGACCGCGGTCACGGCATCCCACAGCGCGCCAAAGAACTCGGTAATGGCGCCCCAGTTGGCCATGATCGGCCCCATGGGCGTCCACTCCAGCGCCGTCGTGATCCAACCCCATGCGGCTCTGGCATAGCCCACCACACTGGACCACAGCCCCGCGAAGAACGGCCCAATGGTTTCCCAGTTGGCCACCAAGAAGCCGGCCGCCAGCGCCACGCCGCGCACTGCGAGGCCAATCGGCGTCAGGCTTGTGACCGCCATCAGCAGGCGCATCGCACCCATGACGCCGATCACGGCCAGCTTGAGCACCAACAATCCCGCCGCCGCGCCCAGCACCCCCTTGATTACCGCCGGATGCGCCGAAGCGAAGTTCGCCATGCCATCCACCAGCGGACCAACGAAGCCGAGGAAGCTGTTTAGCGTGGGCAGCAGGATGTTGCCCACTGCGATTCCCAGGCCGGTGACCCGGTTCTGCAGCAGCTGCATGTTGTTGGCGGTGGTGGCCGCGCGTGCCTCGTACTCCTTCTGCATCGAGCCGGCGTACTGCGTCACATCGCCCACCCGCTCGAAGTTCTTCTGCAGCAGGTCCATGTTGGTGAGCAGCGGCGCGATGGCACCGATGGATTCCTTACCGAACAGGCCGTCCAGCACCGAGGCCTGCTTGGTCTTGTCGACCTTGCTGATGGCAGTGAGCACCCGCAGCATCGTGCCCTGCGCATCCTTCTGCATGTCAACGGCCAGCTGCTTGGCGTCCAGGCGCAACGCCTTGAACGTGGCCTGCTGCTCTTTGGTGGCCGAGCTGCCCGAGGTCAGCGTCAGCATCATGTTCTTGATGCCGGTGGCCGCGATCTCTTCCTGCACACCCATGCCCGCCAGCGTGGCGCCCATCGCTGCGATCTGGCTGGCGGCGAAGCCGGCCACCTCGCCAAGCGGCCCAATGCGGGTGACGATCTCGGAGATCTTGCTGGCCTTGGCCGGGCCGGTGTTGCCCAGCAGGTTGATCTGATCGGCAAGCGCCACCACCTGGTCCTGCCCCATCTTGAAGGACGTGCGCCAGGTGGCCATCATCTCGCCGGCCTGCGCGGCGGTCTGATCGAACGCAACCCCCATCTTGACGGCATCCTCGGCGAACTTGCCAAGCTCGTTCTTGCCGATACCTGCCTGGCCGCCGGCGGCCGTAATGGCGGCGATGTCCTTGGCGGCCATGGGCAGGCGCTTGGACATGTCGATAATGTCCTGCCCCATTGCCTTGAACTGCTCCGGCGTATCGAAGTCGACCACCTTCTTTACGTCCGCCATGGCCGACTCAAAATCGATGGCGGCGCGCGTGGCGGCGATCACCGGCGCCGCCAATGCGCCAGCGGCGACGACATCACCGAAGGACAGGCTACCGAGTCCATCCGATTTCATCGACTTACGAAAGCCGGCGATGTTCTTGCGGATGCCTGCCAGCGCCGGCGAGAGCTTGTCGACGCCGGTAATCAGCGCCTTGAGTTGAAACTTGTCTGCCATGGGCTACCCCGGTTGCGCGCGCTCTTTGTTGATGCGCGTGGCCTGGTCGAAGTGCTCGACCACGCGGCTGAGCGGCCGCTCCATCTCCAGCTCCGGATCCACCTGCCAGAACTCCGCGAGGTTGAAGGCCGCGCGGATCACCTGGTCTAGGTCGGTGAATCCTGCTTCATAAAAAAACCGACGATCACCCAGCAGAGCTTGTTGAAATCGCCCAGGTCCAGCTGGTCTACCGCGCCCATGGGAATCCCCGCACACTTGACGATGTACTGCGCGCAGGCCGTGGCATTGATCTGCACCGATTCGTCCGGCGCCACCCAGTACGGCAGCGCCTTGATGACACGCGCGTCCGCCGGCGTGGGTTCACGCAGTTTCAGTTCGTCCAGGGCATCGCCGTGCGCGTCGACCGGCTTGCGTAGCTTGAAAGCGGTTGTGCTCATTGCCAGGTGCCCTCCGTGCCGTTGAGTTCGATTGACACCTTGCCGTCGTCGCCCGACGCCGAAGGCTCGCCGACCAGGTAAGCGCCCTGCAGCACGTAGGTCTTGCCATTCTTGAATTCCACAGTGGCCACCATGTCGATGGAGTCCTGCAGCTTCTTGATCGGGAAGTCCTTGGTGAAAGACACGTCCGCCTTGATGTAGGGCACCAGGTCTTCTTCCTTGATCATTCCCGGGCGGATGCTCTCGCGCTTGTACTTGCTGATGGGCGCCTCCGCGGAGCCCTGCACATCGAACTGTTGGCCGTCCGTCTTGAAATAGACGGTGCCGGCAATTTTCTGACCCATATCGGTCTCCTGAAATGCGAGCGGCCCGCACAGTGGCGGGCCGCGAGGTTGAGACAGGCGGTGCTTACGCTGCGGCCTGTTCGGGGTACTGCAGGCGGAACTGGTTGAGCAGCGCGAAGATCCGCAGCTGGTTCACGTAGTCCGGCGGGAACAGCACGTTGAGGCGGTTCGGGTTGTTGGCGTCGCGCTCGACAATCAGGTACTGCGCGAACAGCTCGCTGTTCTCCACGATGCCCTCCCGCTCCAGATCCTTGTAGGCTGCGATCAGCTCCGCCCGGATCGTGCCGGGCGTCACAATGGCCTGGCCGGCGCCGAACTGCGTGCCGTCGTTGGCCAACTTGTGGCGACCGTACTTGCTGGTGATCCGCCCGCGCAGGAAGCGCACGACATAGGCCGTCGTGTGCATCGTCTCACTGTCCAGATAGGAGCTATCCGGCTGGCCGTAGGCGTTGCGCTGGTAGGTCGTGATCGCGCGCTCGATCTGCACCGTGCCGGCCGGCGCCGTCGTGGTGGCAATGCCGCTCGACAGTAGGGACTGGCGCTCGTTCATGATGAAGCGCTGCCCCGGCGGCGCCGCATCAATACCCAGCAGCACACCCGTCTGCGTGGGCCGGGCCACGTCCGCCGAAATGAACACCGCCTGGCGCGCCGTGAAGGCGGCCGCGTGCTCCCACACCGGCGCCGCCACCGTGGGTTCATAGCCCTCGATGGTCATGTGCTGGTCGTTGCGCGCGCGGCCCAGCGCAACCAGGGCGCCCACCGCACCTCGCGCCGCGGTGTACACGTGGCCGTAGAGCTGCGCAGACCACGCCCAGCGCCCCGAAATGTCACCCATCCAGATGGCGAAGGCATCCAGCGTGGCGGTATCGGTCCAGCCATGACAGATGAACTCGAATTCTTCATCGCCGACGCTGGCTAGCACATCGTCCATGTCCGGGCTGCCGACGCCGGCGGCCATCGCGCCAACCGTGACCGTGAGGCCAGCCGGCGTACGCTCGCCGCCGGCCAGGCCAGCCCGGTTCATCTCCAGGCGAATGTCATTGCCCGTCGCGCCCATCCATTTGCAGGTCAGGGCCACGGCGCCGGCATTGGCCACCGCCTTGACGGGCATGTTGACGGCGGCATTGATGGCGGCGGCCATCGCAGAGGCTACCGCCGCCGCCGCCATGCCGTTGGCCACGGTCACGCGGACCCGGCGCCCGGCAATGTAGGCCGACAGCATGCCGGCCTCGGTCGACGTGCCGACCACGGTGAACGCGCCAGCAGCTGCCGCACCGGCCGCCAACTTGACCGGCAGCACCCAGATCTCGCCCATGGGATCGCCCAGGCGAAACTTGTTGTACATGGCGGCCAGCATCGAACCGTCGCCGGCGGCCGCCACCACGTCGCTTGGCCGACTGGCCAGCAGCAGCTGACCGCCGTCGCCGGCGGCGTTATCGTTCATCTGGCCGATGATCAGGCGGCGCATGGCCACGGTGCCGCCACCGGCCTGCGAGTTATCGACCTCGGCGTAGAACAGCGGCACGCGGATGTCGTTGGGGATGTTGTTGAAGCTCACCGACATTTACTTTGCCCCCTTGCTGGCCGTGGCCAGCTCAGCCGGCACGTCCGCCGCGACCTCGGCCACGGTCACGTCGCCATCCTTGACTCGACGCACCCAGTACGGCGAGCGCGCCACAGTTCTCCCCGCTGCCGGCAGGTCATCGCCGTATTCGGGGTCCGGCACCACGCGCCCCGGTGCCGGGGTCACATGGACCGTTTTGCGGTCAGTGTTCATGTTCGTCCTTGATCTAGCTCCACGTGGAGCACGGTTTCAATCCGGCCATCCGGGCCGGGGTTATGCAGGTTGGGATCCGCCATCGGATCAATCGCATCCACGTTGACCGTGATGCCCGTCATCGGCGGCAGGCCGGCCAGCTCCACCTCCTCGAAGGTTTCCGGCGCGTGCCCTTCGGCGAAGCCACCGCCCAGGACCCACTCGACCCGGAAGGTGAAGCGGAACAGCACGCGGCCGCGGTCGATCAGCAGCAGCTGGCCGCCCGCATAGGTGATGCGCTCGTAGTCCGGCATCGGCTTCCAGCCGACCAGGGCGCGGCACAGCTCGGCTCGGATGTCATGCAACGGGTCCGCCGCCGACTRCCCGCGCTCGTCGCCCGTCTTGAGCGCCACCACGACATCGAATTCGTCAAAGACTTCCTGGCGAATCGTGGTTTGCAGGTTTGTGTCCGATGGATCGTCAGCCGTCATCACCACGTAGGCGGCCGGCATTGGCAGCAAAGCGCTATCACGAACCACCTCGAACTCAAGGCCGCCCGCCACCCTCCCCTGGAACGTGGGGCACCAGGTGCGCAGCTGCGCGATCACAGGGCTGATCTTCATGGCATGAAAAAGCCCCGCTCGCGGCGGGGCTGGTTGGAGGTTGGGAACGACTACCTGACGCGCAGACCGGCAGCCAACGCGGCACTGAGCAGATTGCGCACCGCTGGCGCCTCGTGCTGCAGGGCGTCCGCCATGTAGTTGTCACGAGGCGCGACGCGATACGGGCCGGCAGGCTGCGCACGGTGGTCCTTGCGCCGGGTAGCGCCGCGACGCACGCCGTAGAACAGATACGCAAAGTACGGATCGCTGGGCGGCACGCCACCGCCGGTCTTTGGCTCGATGCGCACCATGAAACCGGAGCGACTGACCTTGGCACGGATGGACTTGGCAAGACCGCCCGAGCGTTTGGCCGGGTATTCGCCCTGTCGGGACGGCCCTGCCCTGGTCACCAGCCGCCTGCCTTGCTTGACCACCAGCGTGCCCGCCTGGCGCATCGCCTTGCGGATCTGCGCCTTCTCGAAGTCCACCGAGCGGTCGAAGCCGTCAAAGCCATCGATGTGCATGTGAATGCCGGCCTTAGCCATTGCCCAGCTCCTCCACTTCCAGCGCGGTGAAGCGGCGGCCGCCGTTCATGTGCATGGATCGCCGCAGCCGGTACACGGTCTGGCCATGCACGACCTCATGCGCGGTCGTGACCCCCTCCAGGTAGCGCACATAGATGCGATGGGTGACCACCGCCTCGATCTGCACACTGCCGGCATAGGCCGCCGTCCCTACCGGTTCGATCTTGGCCCAGCGTGGGCGCGCGGCCGGAAAGGTCTGCTCCAGGCCCATGTCACCCGCCGGGATGTCCAGCCGCCGGCGGATCGTGATGCGCTTATCCAGCTCACCCAGGGTTGGCTCTCTCATCTCACCCTCCTCTACTCAAAGAACCAGCGATAGGGGTCAACCAGGGCGCGGACGCCCATCGGGATGGACCGCAGATCTGCCGTCGCCGTGTCGCTGCGATTGCCGGCATAAGACGGGAAGGAATTGGCTTTCCCAATCTGAGGGCGGCGCCCATAACAAGGTCCGTCTGGCGCTGATCCAATTCGTCAGGCCACTGCGAAATGCGGCCGCGCGTTAGACCCACTGCCCTTGCGAGCTCGGCGCCGCTTCCAAACAGGTGGATTGCTTCGTGCTTAGAAAGGGTCATGGCCACGTTTTGGTTAGCGAACTTGACAAATGATATGTCAAGCACACTAACCAATCAAGCGTTTAATCTACTAAGCATGAAATTTGCAGACCGCTTGCGCATCGCTATGGGCGAGGCGAACATCAACCAATCAGAGCTCTCCCGCCGCGTCGGCGTTACTCGCGGCGCGGTATCGCTTTGGCTTACCTCATCGACGCAGGAGCTAAAAGGTGACAACTTGCTGCGCCTGGCAGAGGCACTTGGGGTTTCCGCAGAGTGGCTGAGAACAGGGCGGGGTCCCAAGAAGCCAGATGAGAATTCCGCCACCCCAAATGTCGAAGCCATCGATATAGGTGGGCGGGTACCGTTGATCTCATGGGTCGCAGCGGGAAGTTGGTGCAATGTTTCAAAGCCCTATCCTGCGTCGGGCGCCGAAGAATGGCTGCATTGCCCCGTTCGCCATAGCTCAAGCACCTACGCGCTGCGTGTGCGTGGTGACAGTATGTTTGACCCAGGCAGTCGGCCATCCTTTGCTGATGGCGACATAATCTTCGTTGACCCCGAGGTCATCGCGAAGCATCGGTCGCTCGTTGTCGCATATCGCAATGACTCAGATGAGGCCACCTTCAAGCGCTTGCTTCACGACGGTAATGCGGTAATGCTCGAAGCCCTAAATCCGGCATGGCCCAATCGGATCTTCGAGATCGATAGGCGCACATCGATATGCGGAGTGGTCATCGCCAAGACCGAGAGCTATATCTAGGCCCTTCCGCTACTCACCAAAGCCCGCACATCTGCGGGCTTTTTTTTCGCCCCTACCAGGCCGTGATCCAAGCGGTCGCTTTCGAAGAAATTTGGTTAGCAGACTTGACAGCATTCTAGTGCCCGATGTTTAATCGCCTCAACAACAACCGTTGAGGGAGCTAAACAAATGCGCTTGAACGTGAAACCAGCTCGACGCATCGTTGCGTGGATTGTCTACCTCGCCCTAGTCGCGGTCGTCTACGTCGTGCACGCCTGCGCCGTAGAGCGCGACCAGCAGGCCACGCCGACCACCACCGCAAGCCGCAGCGCGTGAGGCCGGCCATGCATCTGATCTACAACCACCGCACCGGCCGCGCCGAAGTCTCGCACTGGATCATCATCGACGACTTCGGCACCCTGCACGACACCCTCATGAATCGTGGGGATTTCGGCGACCACAGCCACTCCGTGTCCTCACGTGGTTGGGATTTCTATTGGAGTGGCCTGCAGGATCCCGACTTCACGCGTTTGAAGGAGACTGCGCCGAAGCACCAGCAAGGTCGCAAGCCAATCACCTTCACAGGCCCATTCGGCACTCGCCTGGACGGCGAACTCATTATTGATTTCGCCCATCACCCGGCATGGGATGACGTCGCGTTCGAACCGCGAAGGGCAAAGCTCCAGGGCGCTCGCGTTGAAGTGCTCCAGGTTTGCATCCGCATTGGCGGCCGGACTATCGATGTGCCAGAAGCCACTCAAGCCGAGTTGGAACAACTCTGTTGGGATTTCCTGCACCTGGAGCAGGCGGAGGAAGAAGCCAGGGCGGCAAAGCGCCAGAAGGAATGGGCGTGCCGCCAAGCTGCGGAGGCCTCGCAATGATCCGCTTCCGCATCACCATCGACGGCCACCACACCTACACCGGCCTGTTCCGCTCCACCTGCGACGCGATCCTTGATGCCATCGATCGCGGCGCCCGCTCCGTGTCGGCGGTACCGGCATGACAGCCCGCCGGTTCTCGAAGGCCGAGTTGATTGCGGAATTCCTCCGCGTGCGCGGTAGCGGGAGGCCCGAAGAACAGGTCGAGATCCCGGCGATCCGCAAAAAGCTGGCGCGCTCGCGCCGCGCCTTTCTCAAGACTCAAGCGCGTATCCCGCGACCACGCCCCCGCTTCGATCCCACGGTCATCGACCACAAACGCCGTCAGGCAAACGACCTCGACTGAGGAGCAATTATGCTGATAGGACTCACCGGCCCGGCAGGCGCCGGCAAGGACACTGCCGCCGATTACATTGTTTCCGCCCACAAGTTTGTTGCGGTGGCATTCGCGCCAGCGCAATGCCCATCGTGGGATCACACGCTGACCGGCTTCCAGACCGCCGGCATCGATGTTGTCGTCAAAGAGATCCGCTCAAGCGTCGAGGCGGCCGTCATCCGCGATCACGGTGGATTCATCGTTCGCCTGGTGCGCAAGTCGAATGAACCCTGTGCATTGCTGACGGATACAGGCGTAAGCCTGCGGGAATCCGACCGCGAGATCCACAACGATGGCACGCTGTTCCGGCTCTACGACCAGCTCGACGCGATCATCGGCGAGGAGTCGTTCGTGGGGGCCGTATCGTGAGCGCCGCCATGCCCCTTCACCAACCGCGCCGCGCGCCACTGACCTCGCTGCCGCTTGTGCGCGGCGCTGGGCACCTGACCTTTCCCGCCAGCCTGGTCGCATTCATCAGCGACCCGACCCCCAGTGCCTATATCAAGCTAGAGCGGACCCTCGACCTGGTTGCTATCGCAATGCAGGTCCAGCGCGGCACTGTGCACCTGGTGCAAATCCAGTCAGCGCGGCGCGTGATGGTCGCCATCCTCGATCGCGTCGAACGAATCGGCGTGCTCGCCGTGCCGACGCACGATGCGCAGACCTTGCGCGCCGCCGCCCCGCATATCGAGGCCGCCATTGGCAGCATCCGCCTCGACGCCTTTTGCTTCGCCAACGCCATCGTCCAGCACAAGCTGCAGCTGCAGGGCGCGACGCCAGCTGACTGATCCGATCGCCCAACCCGAGACCTCATCCATGACCAACACTCAAGTTGCGCTCACCATCCTTGCCGTCTCCGCTGTCGCCGGCTGCATCATCTTTGGTTACCTCATTTGGATCGTGCGCCACACTTGGCTGATTGGAGATAACCAATGACCACCATTTTTCTGCTACTGGCGCAATATGGCGCCACTGCGGTGGTACCCATCGACATTGTGGCGCGAGACTACTTCTCGCACCTGAGTGCCGACAAGTTGCTACGCAAGATAAGCTTGGGAGAAATCCGTCTGCCGGTGGTCCGCATAGAAGGGTCGAACAAGAGCGCCAAGGGCGTGCACGTGAACGATCTGGCGGCCTACATCGACACCCGACGAGCGGCAGCGCAGAAGGAGTGTGAGCAACTCTGTGGGCGGTGAGACTTGCCAACGGCCCCGCCAGTGCGTTTTGCGCTCCGGCGGGAACGGGCACATTGCGATACCAATTCGCCTACTACCCGCGCACCGGGACTCGGACCGGCAGCGACTCCCGGATCCAGTTGGTCGCTGCGAGTGCGCGCAATCCATCAGCGTGCACCGCTGGGTTCCCGTCGAGTGCTCGCAATGTCACCAAGATGGTTACCGGCAAGGATGCAGCCAAAGCAGGTTCAAATGCCCGCAGTGTGACACCGGCCTGTAGGGCCCAAGTAGCTCCCGCTGTTCCTTCCGGGAAACGCTTGCGATGGATTTTGACAGGGGACCATTTCCCGCCGTGCTCTATTTGCAGGGTTTCGTATCCAGTCTGCCCTTCATCACCCTCCATCGGGACTCGGCCACTAATTCGATCTCCGTTGAGCACCCCGAAGCTTATCTCGACATTCGCGCGAACATATTCGCTACCAGCGTTCGGGTCCAACGGGGGCGCGTACACCGCCGTGATAATAACCTCCCCGCGAAACTTTCCGTCATGGAGCAACGCAGCAGGAATTGGATATGGAGCCTTCCTCCATCTCATCCCAGGAAAGACCAGTGCTTGGAAAGCTAAAGTAAAACTATCGTCGCTGTCATAGAGAGTTCGGAGAACCTCATCCGGTCGGCCGGCGCCAAAGTAGCGCCGATCGCTGGGGGAATAGTCGGGCGAAGAGACCTGTGCCGCATGAATCATCAGCGCTTTAACTAGCGAGGGATGAGGCGCCAGCCCTTCCCTTCCTTCAAGAGCCTGCCAAGTGTGAGCAGCCATGCTGGCAGCCACTGGTGAGGCAAAGCTGGTTCCAAAACTGCGAACGACTACGTTGTCGGGAGCAAGAACGTTCACACTGGCGGAGCCCGCATCCCAAGGTGCATGCACACCTCCCCCC
>NZ_JBFTSF010000105.1:0-19551 GCF_056399905.1 Cupriavidus sp. 01L46 | reverse complement strand
GGCAGTGGGATTGATCAGCAGTGCCACCCTGATCGGCTCGGCACTGGCGACGATACTGGTGGGCGTCATCGGCCATCGCTACCCGCAGCGCCGCCTGCTGTTGTTGGCGGMGGCATTGATGGCCGCGACCGGCATAGGTTTCGCCGGACTGTCTTCCCTTTGGCCGCTGTTGCTCGTCGCATTCATTGGCACGCTCAACCCAAGCTCCGGAGACGTCAGCGTGTTCCTGCCACTCGAGCAGGCCGCTCTTGCGGATTCGTCGGCCTCCGACGGCCGCACGGCGCTATTCGCCCGTTACAGCCTGACCGGGGCCCTCTCCGCCGCCATAGGCGCGCTGGCAGCAGCGCTGCCGGACTGGCTCGCCGCGCAAATCGGGATTCCTTTTCTCAGCGCCATGCGCGCGATGTTCATGATCTATGCCTTGACCGGTGTCGCACTCTACGCCCTCTATGCCCGCATGCCCGTGCCACACCCCCACGTGCCGTCAGTGAGAATACCGCTTGGCMCCTCTCGCCGCATCGTTACCCACCTTGCGCTGCTCTTTAGCGTCGACGCCTTTGCCGGCGGCCTGGTGGTGAACTCTCTGCTGGCGCTGTGGTTGATGCAGCGCTTCGGTCTTTCCCCAGGCGCCGCTGGCCAGTTCTTTTTCTGGGCGGGGCTGCTCACCGCAGGCTCCCAGCTCGTTGCCGTGCCGCTAGCTCGCAAGTTCGGCTTGCTGAACACGATGGTGTTCAGCCACATTCCCTCCAGCCTCTGCCTGATCGCGGCCGCTTTTTCTCCCTCCCTGGCAGCGACCCTGGCCCTGTTGCTCGTGCGCAGCGCGTTGTCGCAGATGGACGTACCGACCCGGACCGCTTATGTGATGGCCGTGGTGACGCCGCCCGAACGTCCGGCGGCCGCAAGTCTGACTGCGGTACCGAGGAGCCTGGCATCCGCACTTGGCCCGGCCCTCGCGGGCGGCCTCTTGGCAACGGGCTGGGTCGGCGTCCCGCTGGTTGCCTGCGGCCTGCTCAAGATCGCCTATGACCTCGCGCTCCTCCGTGCATTTCGGCACATCAAGCCAGTCGATTGAACGGAAACTTGGGRGGCAGTTTCCACCTCAAATACATAGAGTGAGATGGAGGTTGTCATGCGCATATTGATGCACCTTGTTTTGGCCGCCTTGCTCGTCGGTTGCACGACCCAAGCCGAACGCACCGCCCAGGCGGAACGTGAGGTCGACCAAATGATCAGCGTGTATGGCCCGGCGTGCGAGAAGCTCGGATATAAGGGCAACTCCGACCCATGGAGGGACTGCGTTTTGAGCCTGGATGCGAAGGAAAGCACAGAGCGCTACAGCCGTTACCCGACTTCGACGACTTGCTTCGGGCATCGCGGTTTCTTCCAGTGCACGACGTTCTAGAATTTGCTTCTTGTCCTCAGGATCGCGCCATAGTCACCGCTGGCTGTGCTTGACGAACAAATTGCCAGGATTGGAAACAAGGTGGAACAGGCGAACTTATCTTGCATGTTTATTCTTAATGACAACCACCATTAAACTCGCAAATAGGTGTACCCCATAGGCTCCTGATACAACCGCTTACACGTTGGTCGCCACGCCGATGGCCGAGGCGTCAACCTCGTTGCGCGCGCACCGTTACAGACGGTAGCCCATCTTTAATTCTGAAAATAGGCTTAATTCTGCAAATAGGCGGCCGACTGATGGCCGCAGCGCGTATTTCCAGAAGCATCAGGAGCATCATCATGCACAGGGTCTTGGCATTTGGCCTGCTGGCTGGCATCGCCGTTCTTACCTCCGGCTCTGCCGAGGCACGCGTTGACGTAGGAATTGGTATTGGCCTGCCCTGGCCGGCCGTGGTTGCGCCTCCTCCTCCTGCTTACTATGAGCCGGCACCCGTCTATGAGCCGGCACCCGTTTATGTCGCACCTCGGCCGGTCGTTGTTGCACCCGGCTACTACGACGATTGGCAGGCCCGTGCCTGGCGCGAACAGCAATGGCGTGAAAGGCGCTGGAGAGAACGCGAATGGCGCGAGCGGCACCGCGAGTGGCATCGCTGGCACGACGACGATGACTGACGCAGCGACAAGCGAACTCGATCGTTGATGGCATTGACGAATCGTCTCGCGGGCTCGGATGTATTTCGCGACGATTCTAAACAGTGCCGGTGCGCCTTCCCAAGGGTACGCAATTGCCGGAGCGAGGCACGCACCGTTGCTTTTTTTATCTTCTTGGCACATCGCATCCGGACGGCCCGCATAGACGAAAATTGTCTTCGCCTAGCCTATATTCAATGTGTTGCCGTGGTCGCCTGTGGGGATAGCCGGCGTCATTGCGGGCGCCCTGAATCCAGGGGGCCGCGCGGCACCAAAACCCACTGCCATGCGGGCTAGGAATGCGTGGCCAATTCATCGCTGAGGAGCAAAAAAAATGAAGAACATCTCGGTAACTCTCGGGGTCATCCTTGCCCTCGCCGGAGTCGCAGCCGTGGCCCAAACACCCAACGACGCGCAGATCGCGGCGATCGTCGTCACCGCAAACCAAGTCGACATTGACGCGGGAAAAATTGCGCAGAGGAGCGGTCACTCCCAGGACGTAAAGGCTTTCGGAAAACAGATGGTCACTGACCATACCGGTGTGAACAAACAGGCCGTGGCGCTGGTCAAGAAGCTGAAAGTCACTCCGGAGAAGAATCCAACGAGTGAAAGCCTGCAGTCTGGCGGCAACGAGAACGTAAAGGCGCTGAGGGGACTCAAGGGCGCAAGTTTCKACAAGGCGTATATCGACCACGAAGTGGCGTATCACGAACAAGTGATTGATGCACTCGACAAGACGCTCATTCCCAATGCGCAGAACGACGAGCTAAAGGCGCTGCTGGTTGCTGTGCGCCCGGCGTTTGTCGGGCACCTGGAGCATGCGAAGCAGATCCAATCCTCGCTAGGCAAGTGATTCTCTGCACCAGCAAGACGTCCATGCACCAACTACCGACACGACCCGATGGGCGGCGGCGAAGGCACCTGCTCGCGGTTGCACTGATCTTTGCGTGGGGCATGCCCTGCGTCGGTCCCAGTGCAATCGCGGCCGAAAAAACGGAAAGACACACGGTGGTGATCGAGGGCGCGAAGTTTGAGCCCGAGGCCATTAGCGTCAAGCGAGGGGATACGATTGTGTGGGTCAACAAAGATCCATATCCCCACACCGTCACGGCGCCCGGGGTGTTCGACTCCCACAGCATCGTTGCTGGCGGGTCGTGGCGGTATATTGCACACAAAACTGGCGAAATCCCCTATGCCTGCACGCTGCACCCGAACATGAAAGGGGCGCTCAAGGTCGAATAGCCGCCAAATCGAGCTTTATCCCGGAATCCGGAGACAACACACCATGAGTCCCAAGAACCGTTTCCCGTTACCCCTGCGGTTTCTCGTGCTTGGTGGCGCGGTCGCTCTTGCCGGCTGCGGCGGTGGCGGTGGCGGATCGTTCAGCAGCGGTTCAGGCACTTTGAGCGTGTCTATGACCGACGCGCCTTCCTGCGGCTTTGACCATGTATTTGTCACTGTTGACAAGGTGCGGGTCCATACCAATCCCAACGCCGATGTGAGCGGCTCTGGCTGGGCCGACGTGACTGTCAGCCCGGCGCGACGGATCGATCTGCTGTCGCTCACCAACGGTGTGCTCACGGTGCTCGGCCAGACCCCGTTGCCAGCCGGCACATACCAGCAGATCCGCCTGGTGTTGGTCCCCAACGGGGCCGGCGCCCTGGCCAATTCCGTGGTTCCGACCGGTCGTAGTGAGCAAGCCCTCGATACGCCCAGCGCAATCCAGACCGGAATCAAGATCATCCGGCCCTTCACGGTGGCGCCCAATACCTTGACTGACCTGATACTTGACTTCGATGCCTGCAAGTCGATTGTCGCGCGCGGCAATGGCACTTTTGGCCTGAAGCCAGTGGTGACCGCCCTGCCGACCGTGGTGAGTGGCGCGGTCACGGGGATGCTGAGCAGCGCGCCCGGCGCTCAGGTCTATGCCGAGCGCAATGGTGTAGTGGTTAAGGCGACCATGGCTGACGCCAACGGCAACTTCACCCTCTCGCCGATTGAGCAGAGCAGCACCGCCGGCAATGTTGACGTGGTGATCGTGCCAACCTCGACGAATGGCCGGGGCACCGGCATCGTACGCAGCGTGCCTGTGGTGGCGGGCGGCAGCACCGCCGTCGCGACCGCGGCGGCGCCCATCAGCCTTCCGATCTCCGTGTTCCGCACCGTTTCCGGCGTGGTCACTCCTGCCAGTGCGCAAGCCACGATCCGCGCCCTGCAACTGACAGGAGGCGGCACTTTCGAGATCGCTGCGACGGCAGCGGCCTCTGACACCGGAGCCTACAGCCTGTTCCCGAACCAGCCTGCCCTGCCGGCAGCCGCACCGGTAGTGGGAACCTACCAGACCACGCTGCCGATTCCGCTGACGGCGGACGCCAGCGCCGCAGGAAAATATAGCATCCAGGCGACCAGTACAGCTGGCACGGTCAGCACGCAGCAGGTCAATGTGACCCTATCGGATGTGACCCAGAACTTTGCATTCTGACGCGCAGGGTGCCGGCAGGGGGACCGATTGCCCTCCCTGCCGGCATCTCGGTCCGCCAGTGATGCGGCGGCAAGCTGCGGCAGACTGAATGCGTTGATGTCTTGGGCCCGCAATATAGCGGGTTCGACCTGAGACCTGAGACCTGGTTTGGATGCGGAGGCACGGGAACAGACGCTGGCCGAGATGTGCATTACAGAGCACCAGCGCAATCCTATGTGGAATCATGACCAATGGCGTTCGCACGGCATTTCCATGGGCTCATTTCTGACATATTTTCGCGCCGAAGCACTGCATCCTTGGCCCCCAGCGGCGCCGCGCGCCGTCAGCCCGGAATTGACCAAGAAGGATTGTGTTCAAGCTCCAACGCCAAGTTTTCCTTGTCCCTTGGACAATCTTGGACAATCGCGAATACTCGCTGCTATATTGCGTGAACCAATCCTGCCCCAGATCCCATGGCACGCTCGCTTGTGCTCGTCGTGTTAGCCGCTTCGCTCTATGGTTGCGCCGGTGCACCGTCCTTCGGTCTGTTTGGCGCCTATTTTCCCCTTTGGCTCTTGAGCGCCCTGATCGGCATCGTGGGCGCCGTCATTTCCTGGCGGTTGTTTATCCTGGCCGGCTGGGCGGATATCGTCGGCTTCCCGCTGCTGGTGAACACGGCGATCGGCCTGATGATCGCTGAAATCGTCTGGTTATCGGGTACGGGACACATCCTATGAAAATGGCCGGCGTGCGCAAAAGCCCGCTGCGCGGGAAATTGATCGCCCTGGCGATCGTTGTTCTGGCCATCCTGCTCTCCATCTATGCCTGGCATCGCACCGAGCGGTTTCCGTCGTCCGACGATGCCGGGCTCGATGCCGACATGGTGCATGTGGCCTCGCCCGTGGGCGGCAGGATCGCGAGGATCCTGGTCAGCGAGAACCAGCACGTGGCTAAGGGCGCTGTGCTGTTCGAGATCGATCCTGTGCCATACCGGCTAGCCGTGGCCCAGGCGACTGCCGATCTGGAACTGGCGCAGGCTGCGCTGGGCACGCGCCGACGCACGATTGCCACTGAACACGCCAACGCGGCAATTGCCTCGGAGCAGACCGCCCGCACCGAGCAGAACTACGCGCTGACCGCGCGCACCGTGGAGCGCCTGCGTCCGCTGGCCGCGGATGGCTACGTGCCGAAGCAGCAGCTCGACCAGGCCGAGGTGGCGCAGCGCGACGCGGCCGTATCGCTGAAACAGGCCAGTGTGCAGCGTGCCGCGACGGCAAAGGCGGTGGGCACCGAGGACGATGCCACGGCAGCTGTGCGAGCGCGCGAGTCGGCTTTGGCCATCGCCCAGCGGGCACTGGACGACACCGTGGTTCGCGCCCCGCATGACGGCCGCGTGAGCGGCCTGACCGTACTGTCCGGCGAAGTCGTGATTCCCAATCAGTCCCTCTTCCTGCTAGTGCATACCGGCGAATGGTTCGCCGTCGCCAATTTCCGTGAAACCCAGCTGGCCGATATCCGTCTTGGCGATTGCGCCACGGTCTATTCGATGATCGACCGCAGCCATGCCATGCGCGGCAAGGTCCAGGGCATTGGCATTGGCATCACCGATACCGAGCGCCTGAACCTGCCGCGCTCCCTGCCCTATGTCCAGCCGTCGGTGAACTGGGTGCGTGTGGCCAAGCGATTCCCGGTGCGGATCAAGCTGGAAGAACCGCCGGAAACGCTGGCCCGGGTGGGCGCGAGTGCAACCGTCGAGATCCGGCATGGCGCTGCCTGCCGCTGACAAGTTGCGCCTCGGGCTGGCCGGTCTCGGCGCCCTGCTGGCACCGTTTCCGGGCCGCGCAACGGCCACCACGCGCATTGCCGTGGCTTGCATGTTGACGGTGCTCGTCACCAGCATCTATGGCACGCCGGAGGCGGCCATCTCCGCCTATGTCGTCTTTTTCATCAACCGGGCGGATCGCGTTACCAGTATCGTGATGAGCGTGGCGGCGCTGGTGCTGGTCAGCATCATCATCGGACTCGTGATGCTGCTGGCCGATTTCACTGTCGATGATCCACTGAGCCGGGTGGCTTGCATGGCCGTGCTGTCGGCCGCCCTGCTCTTCCTGACCTCGGCCAGCAAGTTGCGCCCGGTGGGCGCCATCATTGCCATGATCATCGGGTTCGGGCTCGACGAACTCGGCCTGGTGCCCGGCGGTGAGATCGCCACGCGCGCCCTGCTCTATGCCTGGCTGATGGTGGCGATTCCGATCGGCGTGAACGTGGCGGTCAACCTGGTGCTGGGGGCGTCGCCGCGCCGGCTGGCCTGCGACCAGCTGGCCCATTGCCTGCGCGTGGCGGCAGCCTGCCTGCGCGATCCAGCACCGGACGGCGCCGCGCTGCAGGCTGCGCTGCACACCGGCGTTCAGCCGGTGGCGGGCTGGCTGAAGCTGGCAAGGATCGAAGGCTCTGCCAATGCCAGCGACGTAGCCGCGCTGCGCCATGCCGCGGCGTCAACCATGGCGATCCTGCTGGCGGTCGATGTCGCCCGCCGGCAGCCGGGCGCTCCCCTGCCCGCCCCGGTTGCCGATCCGATCGCCGACACGCTTGACGCGATGGCGCGCATGCTCGATGCGGGTGGCTATCCGGTGGAAATCGGGCTGAGCCTCCCGGGCGCCAGCCAGCTTGCGCCGGCGCAGGCGGCGGTTGCCAGGGAACTGCACACGGCCATCAACGGCTTTGCCGAGCCCCCAGCATCGGACACGGCGACGGACACAGCGACAGCCCCGACGCCCGCGACCAGCCGCGGCGGCTTCCTTGACGCAGATGCCTTTAGCAATCGCGGCCACATCCACTACGCGCTCAAGACCACCGGCGCGGCCATGTTCTGCTACCTGCTCTATCAGCAGCTCAACTGGCCTGGCATTCATACCTGCTTCATTACGTGTTATCTCGTGTCGCTCGGGACCGCCGCGGAGACGGTGGAGAAGCTATCGCTGCGGCTGGCCGGCTGCCTGGCTGGCGCTGTCATCGGCACGGCCGCCCTCGTGTATGTCGTGCCTTCGCTATCGTCTGTGGGCGGACTCATGTTGCTTGTCTTTGCGGGCACGTGGATATCGGCCTGGGTTGCGCAAGGCTCCGCGCGCATCGCCTACGCAGGCTTCCAGGTCGCGTTCGCGTTCTACCTGTGTGTCATCCAGGGCGCCGGCCCGGGCTTTGACCTGACCATCGCGCGTGACCGGGTCATCGGCATCATGCTCGGCAACCTGATGGTCTACCTGGTGTTCACGCGCGTCTGGCCGGTCAGCATTACCGCGCGCATTGAAGCGGCGCTGGACCGGCTGGCCGAGCAGTGGCAGCAACTGGCGCATGCCAGGCGGCCCGACGACCGGCGCGGGCATGCCACAGCCGCGCTGGCCTTGCAGGGCGATATTGCGCAGGACCTGATCCTCGCGCACTACGAGCCTGCGCCCGTAGGCCCGGCGCCCGAGTGGGTCGACGACCGCCAGCGGCGCCTGCACTCGCTCRACGCGATTGCCGGTCCGGCGTTCCTGTTCGCCGAGCGGTTCCCGGGCGACCCCGACCTCGCGCGGCGGCTTCGCACGCTGCGGGCCCACGATACGGCGCCGCAGCCAGTRCAGCCCACTGACACTACCACCGCCGCTCACGCCCCTGAGGCCACTGACGCCGCCGGTCACAACGGCCCGGCCCGCGACGCCTTGCTGGCTCTCATCGACAAACGCCTGACCGCCTCCGTAGCCGACGCCGCGCAGGCGGCCCACCCTTCCCCAATCCATGCGCAAACGTGATTCGCTGGTGATTCCGCTATCGCTGATGGCCGCGACGCTGGCCGGTTGTGCCACGTCGTCGCTGAATCTCGCGCCTGCGCAAGCCGATCGGCCGTGGCAGCCCGCCACCACGGCATCCGGAGAGATCGTGCCCGGCGCGGCGGCCAGGGCCGCCTCCGCGTCAAGGCCTTCCGACTACACGCTGCCCGCCAATTCGGCGCTGGCATCGATCGCACCGCCGCCAGCGCTCGATCCGGCGCACGCGTACTCGCTGCCGGAACTGATCGACGTGGCCGAGTCCGCCAACCCGCTGACACGCATCGCGTGGAACGACGCACGCAATGCGGCGCTGGCCGCGGGCATCGCCAAGGCCAGCTACCTGCCGCACATCTCGGCCGCGGCCATGGGCGGCTACCAGAACGGGCATCTTTCCACCAGCACACCCCTGGGATCGGCCGGCACGAACATATCCACCCACGGCGCGGTGTCGGTACTGTCGCTGCAATGGCTGCTGTTCGATTTCGGTGAACGTGCGGGGATTGTCGATGCCGCGGAGCAGACTTCGATTGCCGTCAACATTGCGTTCACGGCCGTTCACCAGCGCATCGTTCACGATGTCAGCGTGGCGTTCTACCGCTATCAGGCTGCCCGGTCGCGCGGCGGCACGGTGCAGCAGGCCATGACCAACGCCGAAGCCGTGCTCGCGGCCGCCAAGGCCCGCTACCAGCGCGGCATCGGCACGGTCGTGGAGGTGGCGCAGGCCACCCAGAACCGTGCGCAGACCAACCTTGCGATGGTGCAAGCGCAGGGAGCCGAGACCGACGCGTATCTGGCCCTGCTCACGGCCATTGGTATTTCGCCGTTGTCGAAACCACGCATCGCCGAAATGCCCGTGCGCCCCTTGTCGCCGGCCTTGCGCGGCTCGATCGAGCAGATCGTCGAAAGCGCGATCGCGCAGCGGCCCGACGTGCTGAGCGCCTACGCGGCCGAGCGTGCCAGCCAGGCCAAGGTCAAGGCGGCCGAGGCGGCGTTCCTGCCCAAGGTGTTCCTGTCCGCTTACACGTCATATGCGTCGGGTGGATCGTCCATCTCGGCGATTCCGCCAATCGGCCAGCAGCCGCCGACGCTGAACCTCAACGGCTATCGCTACGGCGCCAGCGTATTCCTTGGCGTTACCGTGCCCATTTACGACGGCGGGGTGCGCTCGGCGGTTGTCGCGCAGTCGCGCAATGACGTCGACAGCGCATCGGCCCGGCTGACGCGCGCCAAGGAAGAATCGGTGCGGCAAGTGGTGGTCAGCCAGAGCGCGCTCGAATCAAGCCTGGCGGCGTATGACGCGGCCAAGGCGCTGGCCGACGCCGCCCAGGTCACCTACAACGCGGCCTTTGCTGCATATAGCAAGGGCGTGGGATCGGTAACCGAAGCCAACCTGGCGCAGACCCAGTTGCTACTGGCATGGAACGCGTCGACCGATGCGTATAGCGGGGCGCTGGCCGCCGCCGCCACGCTGGCGCTCGCGACCGGGGCGATCGGCTCGACGCGTTGAGCCGCCCGAATTGACGGGTGCCCCGGGCGGGGCCGAACAGGAGGCGCGAATCAGGCGGATGCCGATGCGAGCGGCACTTCGTCGTAAGTCTGCAGGCGAATGTCGGCCCGATGCAGATCCGTTTCATACTGGCGTGCCGCCAAAAGGAAACATGCGGCTGCGACCAGGCCGAATGCCGGCATCACCGCAAGGGCCGTCTGCAGGCCAAGGGCGTCTGAAATCGCCCCCCCGACGAAAGGCCCAACCGCAAGGCCAAACATATTCTGAAAGAGCGACAGCAGTGCGGCGCCGGTGGAACGCACGCCCGGGTGAACGACGTCGAGCACAATACCCGCCGCCGGCCCTACCGTGCACGTCATCAGGAAGCCGCCGAACGCGATTAGCAGGAACTGCTGGCTGGCTGGCATCGTAACGGTAAAGGCCGCAACAAAAACCAGCAGGGTCGCCACGCACAGGAAGGCCACGGCGAGAGGCTTGTTGCGTGGCCGGCGTACAGCCGCCCTGTCCACCACGAGACCCCACACGAAGGCCCCCAGCGCGCCGCACAACACGATCAGCGCCGCCTCTTTGGCGGCAACATCCGGGGCTGCACCGTGGAACCGGTTGAAATAGCTGGGGAGCCAGGCCCAGACGGTAGACACCACGATGAGCTGAAACGCTGCGCCGATGCAGGTCCACCAGACCGTACGCGAGTCAGACAACGCGCTTGCGACGTGCCTGATGAAGTTCCATGGTGACTCCTTTGCCTTGTTCAGCCGGGACGTCAATCCCACGGTCTTGTAGTCGGGCACGAACAGGTACAGCAGCGCGATTGCCAGCCCCGGGAAGCCCACCACGCCGAACGCGGCCTGCCAGCCCCAGCGCTGGGCGATCACGCCGCCCAGCATGACGCCGAGGACAGCACCAATGGAGCCGGCGGCAAAGAACGCCCCCAGCAACATGGAGCGCATGCGCTTGGGGAACAAGCTGGCAATCAGCGCCGCGCCGACGGAACCATAGCCGCTTTCGCCAACGCCTACCATGGCGCGTGCGGCAAACAACTGACTGTAGTTGCGAGTGAACATGCATGAGATGGTCGCTACGCTCCATACCGTTGCCATCACGGCGACACTCTTGACTCGGCTCATCCGATCGGCCAGAAGGGCGACGGGCAGGCCGCCCAGTGCGACAACGATCGAGATGATCGACACCAGTGCGCCAAGCTGCTTGTCCGACAAGCTCCACGCTTCCTTCAAGTGGGGAAACAACGAGACAATGACCTGCCGGTCGATGTAGTCGAACAGCATCAGCGCAAAGGTCATGCCAAAGGCAAACCAGGCTCGGGGCCGGCTGACCAGATAGTCGTCGCGATCATCTGGTCCGGAATGCGGGGTGTGCGGGTTCATGCGTGTCTCCAGAATGGGTTGGCTCTTGCATTGAGAGCCACCTCTGATGCTTGCACAGTCTGCTACGTGCAACTGACAGTGCCGGCTGCCTTCCGGCATGGTGCGTTCACAGTCAGGCGGACACGCCAGCAATGCGCCCTTGATGCGTGCCGCGTGTGCTTCGGCATCGTGACAATGCCCTGTCAGGGCACCAGGACGGTGGAACCTACTGTCTTGCGCGACGCGAGCGCCCGATGCGCGTCGGCGGCATCGGCCAGGGCAAAGGTCTGCTGGGGTTCGCTAGCGATGCGGCCGGCCAGCACGTGCTCGAACAATTCCTTGGCCATCTCCAGCATGTGCGCGCGCGGCTGGATATAGTGCATCATGKCCGGCCGCGTGAACCAGATCGATCCCTTCACGGCCAGCATCTGGGAATCGACGATCACCGCTCCCGACGAGGTGCCGTTGCTGATCAGCGAACCGCGCGGCTGCAGGCAGTCCAGCGAGGCTTCCAGCGTGTCCTTGCCCACCGAGTCGTAGACCACCGGAACACCCTTGCCGTCGGTGATCTCCTTGACGCGCTGCACGATGTTCTCGCGCGAGGTCACGATGGTGTGCGCACAGCCGTTGGCCCTGGCGATCGCGGCCTTCTCGTCGGTACTCACGGTTCCGATCATGGTGACGCCCATCGCCCGGGCCCACTGGCAGGCGATCAGCCCCACGCCACCCGCAGCCGCGTGGTAGAGGATGGTCTCGCCACCCTGCAGCGGGTAGACCTGACGGAACAGGTATTGCGCCGTCATGCCCTTCATCATGAGCGTGGCGGCGGTGCGCTCGGAGACGCCATCGGGCAGCGGGATCAGCACCGCGGCCGGCATCACGCGCACCTGGGAGTAAGCGCCCTGCGGCCCRATCAGGTAGCCGACGCGGTCACCCACGCGGATGTCCGTCACGCCGGAACCMACGGCCTCGACGACCCCGACCGCGTCGGAGCCCAAGCCGTTGGGCAGCGCCAGCGGGTAGCGGCCGGTGCGGAAATAGAGATCGATGAAATTCAGCGCGATATAGCTGTGGCGCACGCGGGCCTCGCCGGGGCCGGGCTCGCCGACCTCGACTTCCTCGAACTTCAGCACTTCCGGGCCGCCGGTTTCGTAGAAGCGAATGGCTTTTGACATGCTTATCTTCCTTTGTCTGTTCTGTGGGGTCCCGCGCCGCCGACTCAGTTGGTCACTGACAGCCCGGCGACGGGGTTCGTGGGCGGGCCAGCGGCGCCGACGCGCACAGGGCGAAGGCGACCCTGAGAAGCGCCGCACGCTGGCCGGACTTGTTGGCTTGCTTCGTCATGGGTCTCCTTGCCGTTGTGAGCCAGGGCGTGGCGCGCTCAGGCGACCTTGCGCAGATGGCCCTGCTGGCGGCCAATGCGGTTGGGCGCGAAGCCGTTGGCCGCCAGGGACTCCTCCACCGTGTCGTAGAACACGCCGATCTTGGAAATCTCGCGCGCCTGCTGCGCGGTGGCGATCGGGCGGCCGAACTCGCGTGAAATGCGCACCAGTTGCTCGATCTGCTGGACCGTGCTGAACTTCTTGGAGCGCTGCTGGTTCCAGAGGTTGTCCTCGATGCCGCAGCGCACATGYAAGCCCATGGCGATACCCATCATGTTGATCGGCAGCACGTTGAGCACGGAGCTTTCCACCGTCAGCACTGCGCCATCGGGCACGGCGCGCACCATGTTGGCCATGTTGTAGATGTTGGGCGCGTCCATGCCGCCGCTGATGGCCACCCAGTTCATGACCAGCGGGCCTTTGTAGATGCCCCTGCGCATCAAGCGCTCGACCGACTCGAAGCTGTTGATGTTGTAGCACTGGAATGCGCTTTGGATGCCAGCAGCCGACAGGCGGCGGATGTGCTCCTCGACCCAGCCGGGCTGCGAGGGCACCGTCATTTCCTTGTATGCCTGAAAGGTGGCCGGATCTTCCATCGACGTGCCGCGCAGGTCTTCGTAGTCGAAGTGCTCCAGCACATTCATCTGCGAGGTGTTCACGGTMACTGTGACCTGGTCGGGCTTGGGGTCGAGATCGGCCAGCATGTGGCGCGTGTCATCGGACAGCCACTTGGCGGCAGCGCCATCGGTCTCTGGCGCGAAAGAGATCGAACCACCTACCTGGATGATCATCTCGGGCACGGCCTTGCGCACGCCGGCGACCAGTTCGTTGAATTTGGACAAACGCTTGGAGCCGCGCCCATCGAGTTCGCGTACATGCAGGTGCAGCACCGTGGCACCCGCGTTGTAGCAGTCCACCGCCTTCTGGATCTGCGCCTCCATCGTCACCGGGATGTCCTCGGGAAAGTCGGAGGGGACATAGGACGGCGCGTAGGGCGCGGCCGTGATGACGAGCGGCTGCTGGTTTTCGGGGAACAGGTGTCCGTCGAGAAAGTTCATGGCGTGTCTCCTGGGGGGAAAGAAGAATGGGGATAGGGTTAGCGGGAATGAGGTTCAGAACACCAAGTCAGAACACCTTGTCGCCGATAATGCCGGCGCGCTCCATCTTGCGATGGCAGGGTGCGTAGTCCATCACGGCGTAGTGCTGCGTCGAGCGGTTGTCCCAGATGGCGATGCTGTTCGGCTTCCAGCGCCAGCGCACCTGGTACTCGGGGATCAAGGCCTGGCTGATCAGGTACTGCAGCAGCGCCGAGCCGCCTTGTGTGAAATCCTGGCCGTAGCGCACGTTGGCCGGCGTGTGGAAGTTCGTGAAATGGGTGGCGAAGCCGTTGACGAACAGCACCTTCTCGCCGGTCTCGGGATGGGTGCGCACCACGGGATGTTCGGCATCCGGGTACTGGGCCTTGAGTGCCAGGCGTTTCCCGGTCGGCATGGCCGCGCCGAACGTGGCTTCGATGCTGTGCCGCGCACGCAGGCCAGCGATCTGGATCTTGACCTGGTCGGGCAGCTTCTCGTAGGCCAGCGCCATGTTGGCCCACATGGTGTCGCCGCCCACCGGCGGGCATTCCACGCAGCGCAGCACGCAGCCCATTGGCGGCGTCTCGCGCCAG
The DNA here is from genome assembly GCF_056399905.1 of Cupriavidus sp. 01L46. Lineage (NCBI taxonomy): Bacteria > Pseudomonadati > Pseudomonadota > Betaproteobacteria > Burkholderiales > Burkholderiaceae > Cupriavidus > Cupriavidus sp. 01L46. The sequence goes on along the minus strand of NZ_JBFTSF010000105.1, from coordinate 5,265 downwards.
GTGGCGTCGCAGTGCCAGCCGTTCTCGTAACGGTCGTTGGGGACCTCCGGCGACTTGTAGATGCGCACCAGGCCGGGGTGGTCCGGGTCGCTGCCGACCACGGGGTGGTCCTCGAGCTCGCCGAAGCGGCGCGCGAAGCCCACATGCTCAGCGCGCGTAATGTCCTGGTCGCGCAGGAACAGGACCTTGTGCTTGAGCAGCGCGGCCCTGATCTCGGCGAACAGCCCGTCATCGTGCACGGCGTCTGCCAGGTTCACGTTCACGAGCTCGGCACCTATGGCGCACGTCAACGGTTCAATCTGCATGGTTTGTCTCCTTCGTTTTTTTTCATATCACCACCACGTACGGGCCCGTGGTCTTGCGGGACTCGCGGTCGCGGTGAGCATGGCCGCCACACGCGACCTGCAGCGCTGGTCGGGCCGCTCTTGCGTTGAGAGCTGCCGCCAATGCTTGCCCAGTCAGTGGTGCAACGTGGGCGCGGAGCTGCTCGAGAGCCGCCCCGCGTCAAGCCGTTCGATCAACTGCGAGGCCATCGGCCAGGGCCCATAGCCAGATGCCGGGTTCAGATGACCGACCTTGCCCAGGTCCACCGTGTCACTGCCCCAGGCCCGCGCGAGTTCGATAACCCTTGGCAGCTCGCCCAGCGGATCGTTCTGGCTGGTAGCGACCAGGCTGGGAAACGGAAGCCGCTGGCGTGGTACCGGGAGCCAGCCGCTGGAGTGGATCGCGGACAGTGTCGGGTAGCCTTCCGGCATGGGGCGTTCAAAGTCAGGCGGGCACGCCAGCAATGCGCCCTTGATGCGTGCTGCGTGTGCGGTTGTCAGGGCCCAGTGGGCAAGCATGATGCAGCCCCCGCTGTGGGCGACCAGCAGTACAGGGCCGCCAATGCCTGCCACCGCCTGCTCGATTGCCGCGACACGGCGATAACAGTCCAGGTTTTCGCGCCCCATTGGCGGCACCGTGCGGGCACTGGGCAGCCGCCCGGCCAGCAATGTCTGCCAATGGTCGGCAACCTGGTCACGCAGGCCGGGGACGATAAGCACAATGGAGGTTGTCATGATGGAATTCGATTTCAGGTTGTGCTGGAACTGGGGTCTGCCAACAGCTAGCGTCTGCGCATGAGGTCCGGCGTGAAGACCGACACCACGCTGTGCGCCATTGATCTCGCGCCGCCGGACATCGGGGGATCAAATCCACATCCGATCCACATCAGAAGACTATCTCTGCAAGACCAAATGTGATGTATTATTTGGGACATTCGATGTCTAAATTGGGACACACCCATGCGCGGCTACACGCCCTTGATCCGAAGCGCCAGTCTTACCGGCTACACGGAGCTGGCACGCCACCATGGACTCAACCCTGACGCGATGCTGCGCAAGGTGGGGTTGAATCCCCGGAGCCTTCTCGATCCCGACATGCCGGTCACTTCCATGGCGGTGCGCCAGTTGCTTGAGGACAGCGCATCGATGGCAGGCGTGGAAGACTTCGGCTTGCAGCTGGCCATGGACCGGCGGCTGGCCAACCTGGGCCCAATCAGCTTTGTGATGCGCGAAGCGCCAAATGCCCGGCAGGCGCTGGACAACCTGTGCCGCTATATGCGCCTGATCAATGCGGCGCTGCTGACTAATATCGAGGACTTTGGCGATGCTGTATTGATTCGCGAAGAGATCCTGGCCACCGGCAAGTACCCGGTGCGGCAGTCCATTGAAATGGCCGTGGGCGTGCTATACCGCACCATCCAGGAACTATTGGGGCCAACCTGGCGGCCCCGAAGCGTCTGTTTCGAGCATCGTCAACCGCGCGGTGCTACGTGTCACAAAGCGCTGTTCGGCTCGGTGGTTGAGTTCAATGCAAGTTTCAATGGCATCGTCTGCGCCGCAAAGGACCTCGCCGCGCCCATGCCGGCCAATGACTACCGTATGACGCCATATGTGCGTCGCTTTCTCGACCAGGCCTTGTCTGGATCCAATGAGAGTGCGACGCATACCGTTCGGCAGGTCGTGGTTGCCATGTTGCCGGGGGGCAGGTGTACGTCGGACCAGGTGGCAAAGCACCTTGGCGTGGATCGCAGAACGTTGCATCGCCGGCTCGTTGCAGAAGGCACGAGCTTCTTGTCACTGCTCCAGGCGGTGCGAGCTGAACTCGCCTCCCGCCAGATCCTCGACAGCGATCGCTCTCTCGCCGAACTCGCCGATCTGCTCGGCTTCTCAAGCCCCAGCGCTTTCGCTTTCTGGTTCCGAAAACACTTTGGCATGACGGTGTCGAGCTGGAAGCAAACCTCACAGGCACTCGCAGATTCACCGCCGCAACGCGGCTGATCTTCGCCCTCGCCCACTGTCACCTCCGCATCGAGGTGGCATTGCATTGCCCAAAATCCTGCCCGGTCTCGCCGGTATGATCGCCTCATACCAAAGGGCAATAGACACCCCCTGCCCCTGCGCCTAGCCTTGCGCTGGCCCTGGCAGCAGGTATTCCTGGCCGCAAACGCGGCGCAGAACGGAGCTTGGCCGGCAGCAGCCCCCCCATGTCCATCATGTCCACCATGTCCATACGCCCCGGCAACAGCTGACTAATACGAATAGACAATGGCGACAAGCACCATGCGGATTTAACCTTCGTTCGGGGACTTACGCAGAGATCGGCCACACTCCCGCGCATCACGGCCGCGCCGCCGGCGTGACCGATAGCGCAGCCCCCGACCGGGGATCGGCCGTCTGTCGCCTGTGCCGCGCCATGCCTGCACGATCCTGCCAATCCAACTTCAGGAGAGAATCATGACCAATCCCAAGCTAGAAGTGCTGACCCCGCAGAACAGCCAGCTGATCTTCATCGATCATCAGCCGCAAATGGCCTTCGGCGTGCAGTCGATGGACCGCCAGGCGATGAAGAACAACGCGGTCGGGCTGGCCAAGGCGGCCAGGATCTTCAATATCCCTACCACCATCACCACGGTGGAGAGCGAGTCGTTCTCGGGCTACACCTACCCGGAACTGCTCGACGTATTCCCCGGCCAGCAGACGCTGGAACGCACCTCGATGAACTCGTGGGACGACCAGAAGGTGCGCGACGCGCTGAAAGCCAACGGCCGCAAGAAAGTCGTCGTCGCCGGCCTCTGGACCGAGGTTTGCAACACCACCTTCGCGCTGTGCGCGATGCTCGAAGGCGACTACGAGATCTACATGGTTGGTGATGCCTCCGGCGGCACCAGCAAGGAAGCGCATGACTACGCCATGCAGCGCATGGTGCAGGCCGGCGTGGTGCCGGTGACCTGGCAGCAGGTGCTGCTCGAATGGCAGCGCGACTGGGCCCATCGCGACACCTATGACGCCGTGATGAAGCTGGTCAAGGAACACTCGGGCGCCTACGGCATGGGCGTGGACTATGCCTACACCATGGTGCACAAAGCCGCGCAGCGCACCGCCACGCCGCACGAGTCCCTCGCGCCGGTTCCGGCCCGCTGATTCGCGCAAGCACCACACTTATCTCGGGCAGACAAGCATGAGCGCGCAATCCAATCAGCAAGGCACAGCCCGGAACCCGTCGCGGCGCGAGCTGCTGGTATCCGGCGCCAGCACGGCCGGTGCCGCCGCACTCGCGGCGCTGGGCAGCACCGCCGCCGTGGCCGCCGGCAAGCCGCAGGGCCACGCCGCCTCCCACCATACCGGAGCACGCAGCATGAGCACCATCACCACCAAGGACGGCACCCGGATCTACTACAAGGACTGGGGCACCGGCCGCCCGGTCGTGTTCTCGCACGGCTGGCCGTTGAACGCCGACGCCTGGGACGCGCAGATGCTGTTCCTGGTACAGCACGGCTTCCGCGTGATCGCTCATGACCGCCGTGGCCATGGCCGCTCCGACCAGGCCGCCAAGGGCAACGACATGGACACCTATGCCGACGACCTGGCTGCGGTGATCGAAGCGCTGGACCTGAAGGGTGCGGCGCTGGTTGGCCACTCTACCGGCGGTGGCGAGGTGGCSCACTACATCGGCCGCCACGGCACSSGGCGCGTGGCSMAGGCSGTGCTGATCGGSGCGGTGCCGCCCATCATGGCAAAGACCACATCCAACCCTGGCGGCCTGCCGATGGACGTGTTCGATGGCATCCGCAAGAGCACGGCTGAAAACCGCTCGCAGTTCTTCAAGGATCTGGCGGTGCCGTTCTTCGGCTTCAACCGTCCCGGCGCCAAGGTCTCGCAAGGCACCATCGATGCGTTCTGGGCACAGGGCATGACCGGCAGCATCCTGGGCCAGTACCTGTGCATCAAGGAATTCTCGGAAGTCGACTACACCGAGGACCTGAAGAAGATCGACGTGCCGACGCTGATCCTGCACGGTGATGACGACCAGATCGTGCCGATCGACAATGCGGGCAAGCTCAGCGCCAAGATCATCAAGAACGCCACGCTGAAGGTCTACCCCGGTGGCGCGCACGGCATGTGCGTAGTGGAAGCCGACAAGGTCAACGCCGACCTGCTGGCCTTCCTCTCGGCCTGATGAACATGCCGTCCCGCGACCAGGAGACAGGCCGGGACGGCCTGTCTGCATCCGACGCCTCCCAGTCCTCCTCGCCTTCCGTCTCACTGACCCGCCGCCAGTTCATTGCCGGCGCCGCCGCGCTCGGCGCGGCGGCCGCCAGCCGGAGTTTCGCCATGACCCAAACCAGCACGCCAGAGCTCATCCTCGTCAACGGCAAGTTCGCCACGCTTGACCGCGCCAATCCGCAGGCCGATGCCGTTGCCATTCAGGACGGCAAGTTCATAGCCGTCGGCACCCGGCACGAGATCATGCAACTGGCCGGTGCCGCTACCAAGGTGGTCGACCTGCAAGGCCGCCGCGCGATTCCCGGGCTGATCGACAGCCACATGCACATCATCCGCGGTGGGCTGAACTACAACATGGAGCTGCGCTGGGACGGCGTGCGCTCGCTGGCCGATGCCATGCGCATGCTCAAGGACCAGGTGGCACGCACGCCCGCGCCGCAGTGGGTACGCGTGGTCGGCGGCTTCACCGAGCATCAGTTCGCCGAAAAGCGCCTGCCGACCATCGAGGAGCTGAATGCGGCGGCGCCGGATACGCCCGTGTTCATCCTGCACCTGTACGACCGTGCCATCCTCAACGGCGCCGCCCTGCGCGCCGTGGGCTATACCAAGGACACGCCGAACCCGCCGGGCGGCGAGATCGTGCACGACAAGGCCGGCAACCCCACGGGCCTGCTGCTCGCCAAGCCAAACGCCACGATCCTCTATGCCACGCTGGCCA